>JAOAPP010000770.1 GCA_025462985.1 Bryobacterales bacterium
ATCCTTCGGGATTCCTAAGATTCGCTGCTTCTGAGCGTCCGAGTAAGTTACATATCCGCCGATGAAATAGTCGGAGCTGCCGCCCTGCTCGGTTAAACGGTAGGCAATCAAGCCACCAGTGCAGCTCTCCGCTGTCGAAACAGTAGCGCGCTGCTTGCGAAGCAGCCGGCCCACTACGGCTTCAAGCGGCTCGTCCGGATTCTCGCTGTAAGCCCGCTCACCCAGCAGATTCGCAATCGGGTTTCCTACCTGCCGGAGCAGTTCGTCGGCTTCCGCCTCCGTGTCAGCCTGCGCGCGTAAAGTTACGAACAAATCTCCCGCACCGGACAGAATCGTCGTCGCCGGGTTCGTGTATTTCGAATACACAGGCGCAATCAAGTTGTCGAGATCCGATTCGCCCATTCCGGCAACCCGAAAGCTTCGTACCTTGATTACTTGTGGAGGCAATACAGGCTTTAACCGCGGAACCACTTCATTGACGAACATGGGCTTCAGTTCCCGAGGCGGTCCGGGAAGGAGCACCAGCGCCCCTCGAGGCGTATGCAGAAACTGTCCCGGCGCGGTGCCGAGCGGATTCGGCAGCGCCTCGGCTCCCTCGATGAGGTACGCCTGCCGCAAGTTATTCGGCGCCATTGGTCTGTTGAGTTGGCGGAAACGGGTGATCAAAGTCGCCTCCTGCACCAGATTCAGTTGGAGCTTTCGCCCAAGTGCCGCGGCCGCCGCGTCCCGCGTCACGTCATCCTCGGTCGGTCCCAAACCGCCGCTCAGAATGACTACGTGAGAACGGCTGGTCGCCACGCGGATCGAGTCTGTCAGCCGCGCACGATCATCTCCGACAATCTGCTTACTGACAACCTCGACCCCAAGCATGTTCAACTGCTCGGTGATGAAGAGTGAATTGGTGTCCTGCCGCTGGGGAGTAAGGAGTTCGCTCCCTATCGCTATGATCTCGGCCTGCTTTGCCATCCGCTAAATTATGGCAGTGGTCTTCCCGCGATATCTACGTCCACTCGGAAAAGTGCGTTTTGTGTGGCCACCACAATTGACCGCGAGGGCGTGAAAGCCAGCCCTACGATGCCCGGCCCGGACAGAAACTGCTCAGGCTTTCGCGCTTCGTCTATTCGAATGATCCCGCGGCGTCCTGCGAGTGAACCCGCCACGTAAACCCGGTTCTTCGCATCCACCGCCAAGCCCTGCGGCCGCCCGATACCGCGAAAGAAGACTTCCACCTCTCCCGCCTTCGAAATTCGGTACACCGAGTCGAAGCTCGAAGTCGTCGGGCCGGTGACGTACAGATAATCTTCCTCGCCAAACGCCAAGTGATAGGCCGCTATGGAAGGTTCGAGCGTGGCGAAGACGTAAATTTGCCGCGACTTGCTGATCTTGAAAATCGTGCCGCTGCGATCGCCGACATAAAGGTTCTCGTCCTTGTCAAAGGCCAGACCCGTCGCTACACCCATCCCTTCGACATAGGTGGTCATGTTGCCGGAAGGCGTAATCTGATAAACAATCCCGTCATAACGGCTGGAGACGTATAGCAGACCCTCGCGATCGAACACCAGACCAGTCGGATTCATAACATCGGTGACGAACGGCTTCGAGTTGTAGTTCGTATCGATCTTGTAGATCGACACCGGAGACTTCTGCCCACGCGAACCGCTGAAGGTGCTATAGATGTTTCCTTCCCGGTCCACTGCCGGGTTCGCAACCGGGTGCAGGCTGTCCGCGATCTGGACACCGACATGGGTCTCATAACGATCGCTTTCCAGGCTGCCCGTCGCCACCACCAACTCACCCACCATGGCAGAATCGGGAACTTTGGCGAGGATGTACGAGTCGCCTGCAATAACCAGGTGGGCGGGTTGGTTGCCGACCTTGACAGATGGCCTACCTTCCACTGCGAGGTGTTCGCCACGGATATGTAGTTCGCCCCCGGTGATCGCGGCTTCTGGCTCGACCACCTCAATTGTCGGCCGGCTGGCCGGTTGCACTCGTTGTTTACTCGCCATGGCTAATAAAGTCTTAAGACTCCACCTATATACAACATAAACGCCCCGTACACTCCCGCCGCCAGATCATCGGCCACAATGCCGGCTCCCTCGGGTATTGCTTCCATGTTGCGGACCGGCCAGGGCTTCCAGATATCTAAGAGGCGGAAAAGAACGAATCCCGCGACAAAAACTTTCCAACTCCGCGCTGGCGCCCCGAGCAGCGTCACCCATTGCCCTAGCACTTCATCCACCACCACCAAGCCTGGATCTTCCTGCCCCAGAATGCGCTCTGTCCGGGAAGCCGACCAGATCGCGGGAAGCAGAAGAACGACAATCAAGATAGAAAGCACGTCGCGCCCGAGACCCCAGTGGCTCAATATGAGAGCGATCGCCACGCCTGCCAAAGAGCCGACGGTGCCGGGTCCCCAGGGGAAATAGCCACAGCCAAACCAAGTGGCGATCGTCAGTGCGAGGCGGTTCACCGGCCTGGACCGTCATCCGGATCGTCGAGATCCGAACCGTCCAACTCGTTGGCCGGAGCGGGTTCCGAAATGACATACTTCTCGCTGGCCCAATTACTCAAGTCCATAATCCTGCAGCGATCGCTGCAAAACGGCGAGTTTGGGTCGGCCTGTGAAACCTTTTTGCCGCAGATGGGGCAACGCACAGCTGCTGCCATCTTTCTATTATCGGGTCGCCGCGCTCAGTGGCTTTGTTGGATTGGAGTTCAGAATCTGGAAGGGGCTGACGGGCGACTGCTTCGGTGAAACATAGCCTGTTTCCGGGAGGTCGACCAGTTCGCCAACCAGGTCGTAATCGTGCGCTTCGGTCACGCGAATGGTCCGGATCTCACCCGGACGCGGGGCGCCAGGTCCGAAGTCATTGATGTAGCAGACCCCGTCAATCTCCGGAGCCTGGCTCATCAGCCTTCCCTCCCAGAGGAGGTCGGTTTCTTGAGATGGCCCCTCGATCAGGATCGGGAGCTCGCTGCCTATCAGCTGCCTGTTGCGCGCTCGCGAGATTTTACGCTGCAGCGCCATCAGGCTTCGCTTGCGATTATAGATCGTTTTGCTATCGACTTTCCCGTCGAGCGCGAAGCTTTTGCTGGTTTCCTCATCGCTATATGAGAAGACGCCCAAGCGGTCGAACCGGGCTGCCTGTACGAAGTCGGACAACTCTGCGAAGTCGGCCTCCGTTTCGCCGGGGAAGCCGACGATCATGCTGGTGCGGATCGCCACTCCAGGGATTGTGGCCCGAATGCGTTCGATCAATTTTAGGAAGATGTCGGCATTTGCGCCGCGCTTCATTCGCTTCAGGACCGGGCCGCTGGCGTGCTGCAGCGGCATGTCGATGTACTTCGCGAGAGAGGGGTGGGCCGCAATCGTGTCCAGCAGCTTTTGGGTGACTTTGTTGGGGTATGCGTAGAGGAAGCGAACCCATTTCGGGAAATCGGTCGGGATCTCCGCGAGCCTTCCCAGGAGCGCAGCCAGGCCGTCCTTCATCCCGAAATCTTCGCCGTAGCAGGTCGTATCCTGACCGATCAGGTTGATTTCCCGGACGCCCTGAGCAAACATGCCGGTAGCTTCGCGAATCACGCTTTCAAAACGCCGGCTTCGGAACTGCCCGCGGAATTGCGGGATGACGCAGAATGAGCAGGGATGATCGCAGCCTTCGGCGATTTTGATGTAGGCGGAGTGTTTTGGCGTTGTGAACACCCGTGCGGTCATGTCGTGATAGAGGTAGGGCTCGGCCGCAATTTCCTTGGGTGCCAGCCCTTCACATAATGCCGTGATCTTGTTCAGCTCGTTTGTTCCCAGAACGGCGTCCACTTCCGGCAGATTGTTCTGGATATCGGCCCGGTACCGCTCGACCAGGCAGCCTGCCACGACCAGGCGCTGCGCTTTGCCGGTTTTCTTATACTCGGCCATTTCCAGGATGGTGTCGACGGACTCCTGTTTGGCAGGATCGATGAAACTGCACGTATTCACTACAATGACGTCGGCGTCAGCAGGTTGGGGCGTCAGTTCGTGCCCGTCAGCCACTAATTGGCCCATCATTACTTCGGTGTCGACCAGATTCTTGGGACAGCCGAGACTTACAAATCCAATTTTCAAAGGGTGCTAAATCCGTGTGAGGTGAGATACAGTCCGCGTACACGCGTGAAGCGGCTCAGAATCTTAAGGATACCAGGAAATTCGCTATTTATTCTGCTGGCGCATGAATGCGATGAAATCCAACGGAGGCGGAGTCGTTCCGGAGGCGCGAACGAAGCCCGAGACCTGCCCGCGATGGTGGGACCCGTGATTCACTACGTGCAAAGCCACCTGCCATATCGGTTGGGCCCAGGGATTACCTTTCAGGTCCGTGTACTCGAGAATTCGCACTGCATCATCTTCGCTGAGTCCGTCCGCCCATGCCTTCCATTTTTGTTGCACTGTGGCCCACTTCGGTCGGAGGGTTGGCCAGTCCTCATCTTCGGGCACGTTAAATGGAGTCGTTGGGGTGCCCTCCTCAATCCGGCGCAGCCAGAGTCTGCTGGATCGGAAGAGGTGAATCAGGGTGCCTTTTATGCTTTTGTCGGCAGTCCCGAAATCGTGACTCAGTTGGTCCGGGCTCAGCTCATCTACCGCATCCAGCAAACGCCCGGTCGCCCAGGCATCGTAGGTGATGTGGTTTCGAATTACCTCGGCCAGCGACGTCAAGCTAGTTTCCCCTTGAGCATGGTGTACGAGTGCGCCGCGGCTTCGTAACGAAGACGCCCGCCGCTTGCCTGCAGCTCAATTTTGCTGATCTTCACCGGACTGGAGTTGAAGGTGTTCTGGGCTTTGATGTCGGGCCCATTTACTTCCGCCACTTCAAACGCGCCTCCGAAATGTTTGTTCTCCAG
>JAOAPP010000006.1 GCA_025462985.1 Bryobacterales bacterium
CGTCACGAAGATCGACAGATTGGATACGGAGACACTTCGTCGCCCCCCGATCGCTTTCACCGGGAACTATAATGCCGAGCTATCGCTTTTCACCCCCGGACGAGAAGGCGTTGGTGACCTACTTAAACGAGCTCCAGTAGTGACTCAGAATCTCTAATCGCGAGCGAACTGGTGCCGGGGCATCACCGAGATCGCACCCGCCCCGAGTATCGCGATTGCAAAGACCATAGCCATCGGGGCCACATAGTTTCCATAATGCTCCCGGAGGGAGGACACCAGAAACGGACCCCATGTCTGCCCGATTGTGTTTAGGGGCAGAATGATAGCCATGGAGCGGGATAGCGTGTTGACTCCGAACTGTTCGGCAGCCATCAGCGGGATGAGCATGTAATCGGCGCCCAGCGAAAACCCGAATACCACGGCGAATATATATAGCGAAGCCGGATGCGCAGGCGTCACCCGCAGCAACATCAAAATTGTGAAGGCGACGATGAAGTAGGTCGCGACCATAACCCGTTTTTTCGAGAAGAGGTCAGCAAGATAGCCGATGCTGATGCGGCCGATGATGCTCGACCACAAAACCAGCGCCGAGGCTCTGGTCCATGCAGTGTCCAGAAGCTGCTGATTCTGATAACCCGCGTCCCGAAAGACAAATTTCATGTGGACGTTGATGCAGCCTATTGATGCGATGGAGCAGACGCTCCCAAGCAGCAGAAGCCAGAACGCCCCGTTCCGAAGGAGGTAAAAGTAGGTGCGCGGGCCCTCGCCCAGCTCCGCCGACGGGTGCGGCAGTCCATCGGGAAACTGTTCCATATCGGCGGGTTTGTCTCTGAGGAGAAACAACGCGAGCGGCCACGTGAGGAACATCAGGCCGCCCATCGCGAACAGCGCGGTTTGAAACCCGTATCGTTCGGTGATTCCCCGGACCAGGAATGAACCTGCTCCGCCAAACAAACCCACGCCAACGTACATGATCCCCATGGCGGTCCCCCGCTTCTTGCGAAACCACTGGGAGATAAGAATCTGGTGGGGAATGGGACCGGAGAAGATGTACCCCACCGCATAAAGAAAGTAGAGAGTAAAATAAACCTTGAGAGCGCCAGTCATCAGGGCCAGGCCGAAAAGAGAACACGCTGTCAGCCCGGTTCCGACAACGATCAGTTTTCTCTGGCTGAATCTCGGGATGAGCAAAGGGCCGATCCAGATCGTGAGCAGAGCGGCGATCGGGAAGCCTAAGGTGATCTGACTTAGCTGCCAATGGAACGTCTTCTCGAAGTAGTCGTAGAAGAACGGAAGGTTGTAATAAGGGACCCCGACCGCGAGACCCAGAGTCACAAACGCAGTCGCGACCACTATCCAGCCGTAAAAGCCGCGCTTCGCAACGGTCTTGTGCGAGTCTGTAGTTGGCACGAACTCGTTATATCATCCGGGATTAGTGGCATGGGGGGTACTGTAACTGCTTCGTAAAGAGAGTGGTTACTGTTCGTCCGGCTGAAGCATCCATGGAATGTACAATCGTCAGGAAGCTTGGCGCCGGGGCAAAACCAGCCCGATAATAAGGAGGCAAAATGAAATATTTACCAGGACGTAACCAGTTCAGAAGGTTGCTGGCTGTTTCGGCTCAGACACTTATGACCGCAACGCTTGTTCTGGCCGTGACGCCGAATACCAAGACGTTCACCGCCGGTGAGAAGGCCAACGTAAAGGGCGTGATCATCTCGCACGAGGGTGATTCCCTCAAAGTCCGCGGCGATGACGATTCGGTCGAGACCGTCGACTTGACCGGGGATACCAAGATTCAGCTGAAACACGGCATGTTCGGGCGTAAGAGCAAGATGGAAAACAGTGCCCTTGTCCCTGGCCTGCGCGTTGAGGCCCAGGGAAAGGGAAACGAAAAGGGCGATCTGGTAGCCGACAGAGTTATTTTCGATCCGAGCTCGATGAAGGCATCTCGGCAGATCGACACTCGCGTTTCTCCGCTGGAAGCACGTCAGGGCAGCCTCGAAGGAAAGCAGGGGCAACTGGAAGGCCGCACGGGAACGCTCGAGAACCGCGCAGGCCAGATCGAGGGCAAGCAGGGTGATTTGGAGAAGACGCAGCAGCAAACCATCGCAGACGTCGGGAAAGTGCGGAGTACTGCCGAACAGGCCAACCAGGGCGTTACTGACGTCAACGGCCGGGTGACAAACCTCGACAACTATCAGCCGAAAGAGACCGCCACCGTCTACTTCAAAATCAATAGCGCGGCATTGAGTCCCGATGCCAAGAAGGACCTGGACGATCTGGCACAGAAGGCTCTCAATGAAAAGGGATACCTGGTTGAGATCGCCGGATTCGCTGACACGACCGGCAACGCTGCCGTGAATCAGGAATTAAGCCAGCGCCGTGCCAACGCCGTGATTCACTACCTGGAGCAGAACGGCAACATTCCGATTCACCGTATCTTGACTCCGAGCGGCCTTGGTACTTCACATGAAGCGGCCGACAACAAGACGAGCGAGGGACGTAAGTTAAATCGCCGCGTGGAAGTGAAGGTTCTGGTAAACCAGGGCTTGGCTTCCGCTACCGGCGGCTCCCAGGCTGCAGCGCCTACCGCAACCACCACCGGAACAACTGCTCCACCCCAACAGTAAATTCAGCAGCTAATCACAGAGGGCCGAACACTTCCGGAAGTGCTCGGCCTCTGTCTATTTAGAAGCACTCGTTGAATCCGCGGCCCGGAACAGCAAAGGTGCGAAGGCGGCCAGATTGCGTCGCCATACCATCCAGGTGTGCATTCCGGGAGTTTCAATCGGGGTGACCTGCAGATCCTGATTCTTCAACCATCCAATTACTTGCCGGTTCGGCGTGATCAGGCGGTCTTCGGTCCCGCAGGCTATCCAAAGAAGATGCAGTCCGGCATGCGACGTGGTCTTGAGTTGCGGAAACTGGGTCGCGAAGTCTTCTCCTAGTCCGCCCGCACTGAAGGCACCGATATAAGCGAACTTCTCCGGATGGTTGAGACCCGTCAGAAGAGATTCGGCGCCTCCCATTGAGAGCCCCGCTATCGCTCGAGAGTCGTGGTCGGTATCGACCTTGTAGGACTTTTCTACTACCGGCATCACTTCGTCGAGCAAGGCCTGGCGAAACCGGTCGAAATTGCGCTCTCGCAGATCATGATTACTGAAGGGCGGGGGAGCGCCCGCAGCGGGGTGAACGATTTCCGGAGCGCCATAGCCCAGCGGCATGACGATGATCATCGGGCGGGCTTTGCCTTCCGAGATCAGAGAGTCCAGAATCAGGTTAGCCTTGCCCACTTGCGTCCAACCGCTCGCATCGTCGCTATAGCCATGTAGCAGATATAGGACCGGATAGCGCGTGTCGGCGGTCGAGTCGTACCCTGGAGGAGTGTAGACGTAAAAGTCGCGATTATCGCCCACGATGCTGGAGTGGTAAGAGTGGCGGTGCACCAGTCCGTGCGGGATGTCCGTCACATCCCAGGGCGAGGGCGACGAGCCCGGGACGTGAACGACGTTGCTAAGCTGCAGAAGATTCGGTTTGATCTCAGTGTTGCTGGGATCCAGGAGATGAAGCCCATCGGCATCAAAGGAATACCCATACAGGTCGGGAGCGAGCGCGCCGGTCGTGATACTCCAAACCCCGCTCTCGTCCTTCTGCATGGCCAAAGGTTCCTTTCCTCCTTCCAGGCTGACGGTCACTTTTTTCGCGTTCGGGTCTCGGAGCCGAAAAGTGACCCGCCCGTCCGGATGAACTTCCGGAGAGAGAACAGGAGCAGGTTGCTGCGCGAAAGCCATACTTCCGCTAAGCCAAAATGCCAAAGGCAATAATAAACGTTTCATGTGTTTTTGCGAGTGCGCTCTTCTTATACCAAAGCCGTGCTGAATGACGGTTGCTGAATTTACGTCGATCGTATTCGGAAGCGCCTTTCTCGCGGGCTTTCTCGGATCGCTTACCGGTCTCGGCGGCGGGGTGATCGTCACGCCTGTTCTGACCCTTTTCCTTGGCGTGGAAATGCGGTACGCCATCGGTGCAAGTCTGGTTTCGGTGATCGCAACGTCCTCCGGATCGGCGGCGGCATACGTGAGAGAAGGCTATTCAAACATCCGTATCGGCATGCTGCTGGAAGTGGCGACCACCTTCGGAGCCTTGTTCGGGGCTTTTCTCGGCACCCATATATCGGCCTCTTATCTCAGCGTGATTTTTGGGGTGATTCTCCTACAAT
>JAOAPP010000021.1 GCA_025462985.1 Bryobacterales bacterium
CACGCTTTCCAACATTTTGGCAGGAGTGCGCGAGCAAGGCTGAAGTTCTCTCACCCTGTTCGCTGCCATATAAGACCGTCCTCTTATTGTAACCGGGACTTCAGGATGTCCTCCCAGGTACACTAAAGTGAATGACTCTGGATGAGCTAGAAAGGGAGTACGTTACGCTCCGGCAGCAAGCAGACGCTGTGCGGAGCTATCTTTGACGCTCCCTCCAAACAACAACTTCTAAAGCAAACCGAAAACGAAATCTCAGACCCTGATTTCTGGAACCAGCCCGAAAAGAGCCAGCGCATCATGCAGGATCGCAAGCGGCTCGAAGAGGCGATTCAGAAAGCGCGGGACGTTTCCTCCGCCACGTCTGATCTCGACACTCTTTTCGAGCTGGCGCGCGAAGGCGAAAACGTCAACGGCGACATTGAACGCGAAATCAAAACGCTTGAGGACCAGTTGGAGCAGCTTGAAACCGGAATGCTGCTTTCTGGCGAAAACGATGCCCGCGACGCCATCGTCACGATCCACCCCGGCGCAGGCGGAACCGAAAGCCAGGATTGGGCCGAGATGCTTCTGCGTCTGTACCTACGCTGGGCGGAGCGCCACGGCTTCACCTCCGTCATCACGGACCGGCTCGAAGGCGAAGGCGCCGGTATCAAGTCCGCCACCGTCGAAATCAACGGGGAAAATGTCTACGGCCAGTTGGTTTCGGAAGTCGGCGTCCACCGCCTGGTGCGCATCTCGCCTTTCGACGCCAATGCCCGCCGCCACACTTCCTTCGCCTCGGTCTTCGTTTATCCCCAGATCGATGAAGACATCAAAATCGACATCAAGCCGGACGACCTCAAAATCGACGTCTTTCGGGCCAGCGGCGCTGGCGGCCAGCACGTCAACCGGACAGAATCCGCCGTACGTTTCACGCACCTTCCCACCGGGCTTGTCGTGCAATGCCAGAACGAGCGTTCCCAGCACAAGAACCGCGCCAGCGCCATGAAACAACTCCGCGCCAAGCTCTGGGAATTCGAGATGGAAAAAAAGCGTGCCGCGGACCAGAAGCTCGAAGATTCAAAACTGGAGATCAACTTCGGCAGCCAGATTCGCAGTTATGTCCTGGCCCCCTACCGGCTAATCAAGGACCACCGGACAAAACTATCCATCGGCGATGTGGATCGTGTACTCGATGGCGATCTTGATCAATTGATCCACGCCTTCCTTGTATGGCGGAAGACGGGAAAAATAGCGGGCGACGGCAAAGAAGACATCCCGGACTAGAATGGAAGCGGCCGAGATTATCCGGCGTGGCGGCCTAGTCGCGTTTCCCACCGAAACTGTTTACGGGCTGGGCGCCAATGCTCTGGATGCAGCAGCGGTAGGCCGCATCTACGAAGCGAAGGGGCGGCCCGCATCGAGCCCCCTGATTGTCCACGTCGCGGATCGCGATATGGCGCGGTCGATTGCTGCCGAATGGCCTCCGCTCGCCGACAAGCTTGCCGACCGTTTCTGGCCGGGACCGCTCACACTCATTGTCAGGAAATCACCGGCCGTTCCGGACATCGTAACGGCCGGTCTCGATTCCGTTGGCATCCGGATGCCGGCGCATCCTGTTGCGCTGGAACTGATCCGCCGGGCTGGAGTGCCCATCGCGGCTCCTAGCGCCAACCGCTTTATGCAGATCTCGCCGACGACTGCCGAGCATGTCAAAACCGGCTTGGGAGATCGCGTTGACGTGATCCTCGACGGTGGTGCAACCACCATCGGTATCGAATCCACAGTCGTCTCACTGGTCCGTCGCCCCCCAGCGGTGCTGCGCTTGGGCATGATCTCGGTCGCGCAACTGCAGGACGCAACGGGCGTTTGCTTCGAAGCGCCTGCCACCCACCAACCGTCGAGCGAATCGCCCGGCCTTCATCCACGCCACTACGCTCCGCAGACGCCGTTCTATCTGCTGCATACCGGCCAGGCGCATCCGCCCGGACGAGGCAAGATTCTGGCGTTGCCGTCCGACCCGGCACAGTGCGCGGCTATGTTGTATTCGGTGCTGCACTCCGCAGACCGCGAAGGATGGGAATGGCTGGGTATAGAAGGTTTGCCGGAAGGGGCGGAATGGGCAGCCATCCGCGATCGCTTGCAGCGCGCCGCTACTATGCTTTGACCAGATCGAACGCCTTGCTGTAATCCTCTTGGAACTGCTGCAGGCCTTTATCTGTCAACGGGTGCTGGAACAAAGACTCGATCAGCTTGTAAGGCATCGTGGCGATGTGCGCACCAGCCTTTGCCGCCTGAATCAGATGGCCTTGGCCGCGCACGGAAGCCGCCAGAATCTGCGTTTTGTATCCAAACCTCAAGAAGATGGTCGCGATATCGGAGATAAGATCCACTCCCGATCCGCCCAGATCCTCAACGCGCCCCAAAAACGGACTGACCAGATACGCTCCAGCTTTGGCAGCCAGAAGCGCCTGGGCCGGACTGAAACACAGCGTGACGTTCGTGCGAATCCCTTCTTTCGATAACGCCGCCACCGCCGAGATTCCGTCTTCCGTGACGGGAATCTTCACCACCACATTGCGATGGATTTTCGCAAGCGCACGAGCTTCGGCGATAATGCCTTCGCGGTCGATTGCCGTAACCGGGGCGCTGACATCGCCATCCATCAGATTGCAGATGGAGCGAATCTGATCCTCGAGTGGAGCGCCTTCTTTCGCAATGAGGCTCGGGTTGGTCGTGACACCGTCGATAACTCCCCACGCGAGTGCGCTCTTGAGTTCGTCGAGGTTTGCGGTGTCCAGGAAAAACTTCATCTATGTTCTTGCTAAGTCTCGATGTTAACAGGTCGAAACACGTGCTGCCCCTATAATCAGGAACTGATGTCCGTTTGCTCCGCGGTGTACAACCGTCTCACCGCAATTCCAGAGGCAACTATCCGTCGTGATATTCCGCTCTCGCAATATACAAGGTTTGCGATCGGAGGCCCGGCCGCAATCCTGGTCGAAACGGCCAACCCAAATTCGTTTGTCCAGGCTTTGGACGCGGCAAAGTCATGCTCGGTTGCGCATGTGGTTATTGGCGGCGGCACAAACCTGGTTGTTGCTGACCGGGGCTTCAACGGCGTCGTGCTCCGCTACTCGGCACGTCGAATCGTTCAGGATGGCGAACTTCTTCGTGCCGAAGCCGGAGCAGTTCTGCAGGATGTGGTCGACGCCAGCATCGCGGCCGGTCTGAAAGGCTTAGAAACCATGACGGGCATCCCGGGTGACCTCGGAGGGGCCATCTACGGGAACGCCGGCGCCTATGGCCGCTCCATCCAGGAGATCGTCGACCACGTGCACTGGACGGACGGCAATCAGATCCACTGCTTCGACAACAGTGCTTGCCAGTTCAGCTATCGCGAAAGCATCTTCAAACGAAAAAAAGATTGGATCGTCCTATCGGCGGACCTGCGCTTCCGCGACGCGGACAGCACCGAACTGGCCCGCATCGCTGGCGAAATCCGCACCGTGCGCGATGCCAAGTATCCGCCCACGATGAAGTGCGCCGGCAGCATCTTTAAAAATCTCCTCTTTGCTCAGCTGCCCTCTGCTGTTCAGGGTCAAGTGCCTCCGAAGCTGGTTCGCGAAGGCAAAGTCCCCTCGGCATGGTTTCTGGAGCAGGCCGACGTCAAAGGATTGCGAATCGGCGACATACAAGTGGCGACTTATCACGCCAACCTCATCTACAACGATGGGGCTGGAACTGCCGCCGACTTAGTCAAAGTGATTGCCGAATGCAAAGCCCGGGTGCGCGGCAAGTTCGGCTTTGACCTGGAAGAGGAAGTACAGTACATAGGATGAAGCCAATCCTCGGGGCGGCTTTGTTCTGTTCGGTAGCCCTCGCGCAATCTCCCACCCTGCTGTTTACGAACGGCAAAATATGGACCGGCAATCCTCAGCAGAAAGAAGCCGAAGCCGTCGCGATCGCCGGGAACCGTATTGTCGCCGTCGGAGGAAACGCCGACATTCTGAAGCTTAAGGTTGATTCGACCACGGTCATCGATCTCGGTGGCCGGCGAACGCTCCCCGGCTTCAACGACGCACACGTGCATTTCTACGATGGCGGCCTGAACCTCTCGGGTCCGCAGTTGAGACACGCAAGCAGTCAGGCGGAGTTTCGGGATACATTAGCCGCTTTCTCCAAGCACGTGCCGAGAGGCCAGTGGATCACTGGCGGCAATTGGGACCACGAAAACTGGAAGCCCGCCGTGCTCCCCGTTCACCAGTTGATCGATGAAGCCACATCCGACTGGCCGGTATTCGTCAATCGCCTCGACGGACATATGTCGCTGGCCAACGCCACCACGCTGAAGCTGGCGGGGATCGACAAGAACACGAAGGATGTGCCGGGCGGCGTCATTGTTCGCGACGCGGAAGACAATCCCACTGGCATCTTGAAGGACGCGGCAC
>JAOAPP010000093.1 GCA_025462985.1 Bryobacterales bacterium
TCGTTGACTCCGACTTTTGTTGTACGTCATATCCGATTCAACAACGGCCGGTCGTTTATCGACCCGGAAAACCGCTGCAGCGGTTCACGGGAGATGGCAGAGCGATTTTTGAGTGGCGGTTTGTGGGCGGCGGCAAACAGGTGTCGATCTATCAAAGCTTTCTTCACGGCACCTCCGCTCAACACTACGAGCTGCACGATTCTAAGACCGGTCGGCTAATCGACAAGTGGGACGGGGATCTCACCATGAAAGCTCCGAAATGGACCAAAGGGTTAAAGTCTTAGCAATGTTGTCGCATGAACCCCATTGATTACCGAGGACGAACCCTCCTCAGTGCCGACTGCCCGAAAGCTGCTCATACAGACAACAGCCAAGTCGATCGATTTACTTGGGAGTACGGGAATTGAGGCTTTCCGGACTTAGGCTTTAGTCGGCCGCCGGCCGGTTCCATTCCGAGAGCCAGGAGGTTCATGCCTCCCGCGTTGTTTGGATCGTATGAGCCCGGTTGGTCTGGCGGCGGTTAGCGCTCCGAGGCTCTCTGAGTAGATGCCGTTGCGTGAGCCGAATACAACAGTGTGTAGACGACAACATCCTCCTTCTGCGCCTTCGCGACGACGTCCTTCGTCATGACGGCGACCGGGACCAAAACCTCGCGAGCCCGCGTATGAAATCGCGGCTCTTGCGCCCACACCGTGACGGCAACTAGTAGAAAGACGCTTTGGCCATTTCACTATGCGCAGCGACCCATGCCGAGCGCCTCCCGTTTCGTAAGACGGCCCGAGCGAATCTCACCGTTGTAACCATAAGGATGTGATCCAACAACAAACCGTTGAATACGCCGAAGCGCGGCGAGCCATCGATGCGCTCACGGCCGAAATTCAAAAGCGTGGCAAGGCAGGCGTTATCGCAGTTTCTGACCAGCACGGTGAACTCATCGCGCTCGCCCGGATGGATGGAGCGCCGCTCTCCTCTATCACGATCGCCATCAACAAAGCCTATTCCGCCGCGCGCGAGCGTAAACCCAGCAAAAGCATCGGCGACGCTGCCCGACATCCAGAGAAAGGTTTCGATATCGGCTACTTCGGCGACCCGCACTTCACCGGGTGGGGCGGCGGTGTCCCCGTCTGGTCCGAAGGCCAAGTCGTCGGGGCCATTGCGGTCAGCGGCCTGCCGCAGACTGAGGACATGGAGCTTGCCGCTTGGGCGGCGGATCTGATCTCCAACCCCCAAAACTAATCCTCTTGACAATAGTCGTTACAACGACAATAATTGAATCATGGCGGGGCTAGCCGACGAGATCCGGATGACAAAGCCATTCGCGGTGCAAGAGGAAGAGGCAAGCCTCAGCATCCTCCGCACCTGCGAACTCCTCCAGCAGCGAACGCTGGCTCTCATCAAATGCTTCGACCTGACCGGCCCCCAGTACAACGTGCTTCGCATCTTGAGGGGCTCTTCCCCGGAAGGGCTTCCCTGCGGCCAGATCTCTGAACGAATGATTACCCGGGACCCTGACATCACGCGGCTTCTGGACCGCCTTGAAACCCGCGGGCTTATCAATCGGGTGCGCGGAGATCAGGATCGCCGGGTCGTCGTCGCAACCATCACTCCGGAAGGTTTACGCCTGCTGCAGGAGATCGATCCTGTACTCGTCGCACACCATCGCCGGCAATTTTCCACCCTGAACAAAACCGAACTTCGTGAACTGATCCGGCTGTTGGAGTTGGTTCGCGAGGGATCAACCAACGATTAAGGAGAAGACCATGAAAGAGACCTATACGATCGACCCGGCTCACTCGAGCATTCGCTTCAGCATCCGTCACATGATGGTGAGCAACGTTCGCGGAGCCTTCCGTGGGGTGAAAGGAACTATCATCCATGACACGGAGAACCCCGCCAACTCCAGAGTCGAGGCCGAGATCGACGTAAACACCCTCAGCACTCTCGACGAGAAGCGGGATGAACACCTGAAGAGCGCGGACTTTTTCGAGACCGAGAAGTATCCGACCATGAAGTTCGTCAGCACGAAGGTTGAAAAGGTGAGCGACGAGGAGTACAAAGTGACTGGCGACCTTACGATTCACGGTGTCACCAAGCAAGTTGTACTAACGATTGACGAAGTCTCCCCTGAAGGCAAGGATCCGTGGGGTAATATCAGAATCGGCGCATCCGCCAAGGGGAAGATAAAGCGCAAGGATTTCGGCCTGAATTGGAGCGCTCCGCTCGAGACCGGTGGCGTTCTGGTCGGTGACGAAGTGAAGCTCGAGTTTGATATCGAGGCGATCAAAGCTCAGCCGGTGGCTGCTTAAGCAGCTTTAGCTCTGGCCCGCTTCAACGGAGTGAGCAGGGCAAGAACAATGCGTTCGTAAAACTGGCTGGTGCGGCCCTGCCTGAGATTCTCCGCGAACTCGTGCAATTTGCCGGCGGCATAACAATCCATTACCGATGGATGTATATAGTACTTCCTGCATGTCGCCGGCTTGTTGCCCAATTTTGAAGCCACTTGTTTGACTACCTCCACCAGTGCCGCTTTGGTGGCTTGGTCTTTCTCCTGAAGGGCGCATTTCTCCAGCAGGAAGCTGGCCGCCAGGCAGGTTCCGCCCCATGTACGGAAGTCTTTGGCTGTAAAGTCCCCGCCGCTGATCTCCTTCAAATACTCATTCACTTCCCCGGAGTCCACGCTTTGCGGTGTGCCGCCGTCGCCAATGTATTCAAAAAGGCAGCTTCCCGGAATGTCCTTGCAGCGTTTTATGATCCGAGCCAGCTGTGCATCCTGCACTGTGATCTCGTGGTTCTGTCCGCTCTTGCCTCGAAACTTGAATTTCAGGCGGTCACCCAGCACCTGCACGTGTTGATTTCGAAGGGTCGTTAAGCCGAACGAGCCGTTTTCTTCGGCATACTCTTCATTGCCGATCCGGATGTAAGTCGCCTCCAGCAACTTCACCAGGGCTGCCAGAAGCTTACGTCTTGGCATACCCTTTCGGTTAAGGTCCCGCTCGATGGCCTTCCGGATACGAGGGAGAGCTCTGCCGAACGCGCGCATCCGGTCAAATTTGACCAAGTCGCGCACCCGCCTGTACTCGGGATGGTAACGATACTGCTTTCGCCCCTTTGCATCCCACCCGACCGCCTGAATGTGCCCGTTCGGATCCGGGCTGATCCAAACGGAGGTCCAGGCCGGGGGAATGACAAGGCTCTTGATCCTCGCCAGTGTCTCCTCGTCCGTTATGGGCTGATCTTCAGGATCGATGTAAACCCAATCCGTGCCCGACTGGCGACGTCGGATGCCGGGCCCTTTGGGAATCCGGTACCGCAACCCGGCCAGCCGGGCTGATTTCACCTCGTCGGGAACACTGATTGTTGTCACAGCGGAGGATGCCATGTAAGTTGTATGACGCCGCAGGAGGGCGAAACACTACTTTGATAACGCCGTCAGACAACCGGTGCTAAAAAGAGAGGGCTCATGCCAACAGCAGTGATCTTCGACATTGACGGAACGATCCTGGACTCAGTGGACTTACATGCCAAAGCCTGGCAGGAGGCCTTCCATCACTTCGGCCACGACGTGTCGTTCGATGAAGTCCGAAGCCAGATCGGGAAAGGGGGCGATCAACTGGTTCCCGTGTTCCTAAGCGACGAAGAACTGAAAACAATCGGTAAAGAAATCCAGGAGTACCGGTCTCAGCTCTTCAAAGAGAAGTATCTCCCGCAGGTTAAACCCTTTCCCAAGGTTCGAGAACTCTTCCAGACTGTCCTCGAACACGGCCAGAAACTGGCCCTCGCGTCCTCAGCCCAGGGCGACGAACTGGAACAGTACGAACGAATCGCTCATGTTGAAGACCTGGTCCATGTTGAGACCTCGTCAGCTGACGCGGAACGATCGAAACCGCACCCCGATATTTTCGAGGCCGCGTTGGATCGGCTCGGGAAGGATATTTCGAAGGAGGAAGTGATCGTGGTGGGAGACAGCCCTTATGACGCTGAGGCCGCCAAGCGAGCGGGGCTGCGAACCATTGGCGTTCTCAGCGGTGGGTTCCCGGAATCAAGCCTCCGCGAAGCCGGCTGTATCGCGATCTACGACGGACCTGCCGACCTGCTACGTCGCTACGAAGAATCACCGCTCCGGGAAAAACGAACGACGGCTTCAGTCTAGTACAAAGTCCCCAACACCCGCGTGCAAAACGCTAGGATGCAGAAAGTAAAGAACAAGATATCATTGTTCCAAAACACGAAGGCCGTTGCCAGGCACAAAAGGGCGAGCTGAGATCTGGGATCTAAAGACCAGTCGAACATTTGGTTTAAGACTCATAGTGCCAGAATCTCCCGCTGAATCGCTACATGTTCGTTGACTTTTTACATGGAGGCGGAAATATTTTCTCGCCTCCGTTGGGCTAACATGGCGCTTACTTTGACGCAGTCTTAATATTGACCGCGATCTTGGTCTGGTTCTGAGGGTTCAGCGAAGCGATGGCTGACTCGGACTCCTTCGGGAGCGGGAAGCTGAAAGTGCGGTCACCCGACACCTCGCTGATGGACCGCACCCTATACTGGCCGTTCACGTTCAATAGGGTCAAGCGGCCACTCTCCCCTGAACTCCGCTCATATGTGGTTATGGGCACCACAAAATTGAGGGTCCGTTGATTTCCGGATATCCGGATGACTCGGAATGTGTCTGCAGCCGTCGGAAATCGCACCTGGTAATCGCCCGGCTCGAGCACGGTGCTTCCCCAGCGCGCCTGCACAGGAAGTTTGAAGCTGGCGGACTGCGCGTTTGCGCTCGCCGCAGTGAGGCCGAACAAACCAGTTAGAATTGCGAGTCCAAATACCGATCTGCGAAAGATGTTCATTGTCTTTTCCTTTTCTGGTGAAGGGTTCATGGAACCCGTTCGCTTTTACTTCGTACAAGACATAGATACGGCCGATCCGTCTAAGCAGAAACTCAGGAGGATGTCAGCAAAATGTAAGCTGCCTGATCGGTATGCCTCAACGTTGGCCGATAACGAAACTAACAATGGCTCCTGGTTCCCCAAGCAGCAACCAATCGCCCGCCTCGTCGCAGCGCGGCACGCACGCTTTGCATTCCGCACGATTCGCCGAATTCGAGGTCGATTTCGAGGAAAGACTGTTACGCCGGAACAGCCTGCCCGTGAAGATTCAGAAGAAACCCTTCGAAATTCTGCGGCTCCTGCTGGAACGTCCGGGAACTCTTGTCACCCGCGCCCGAATCGCGCAAGTGCTCTGGCCAGACCTGCATGTCAGCTATGAACGGTCGCTCAATACGGCGGTGAACGCGTTGCGCGAATGCCTGGGCGACTCGGGCCGCAGCTTCCGGTTTATTGAAACCTGCTCCGGCGTCGGTTATCGATTCATTGCGCGCGTCGAAGCAGTAGGTCGCGCGGCATCTCCAACGCTTCCGAATGGCGCGGCGAATGAGGCGCATCGCGACTATCTCACCGGCATGTTTTTTTACAACAAAATGTCGGAGGAAAGCCTCACTACGGCACTCGCGCACTTTGAATCCGCTATCCTGCAGGATCCTTCCTTTGCCCTTCCCTATGCGGGTCTCGCACAGGTCTACACTTTGTTTGCGTTCTGGGGCATTCTGCCGCCCGGACAAGCGGGAAAACGAGCCGAGGAGTACGCCCGCTCCGCCCTTTGGCTGGCGCCCGACAAACCCGAACCCTATGTCGCAATGGCCGGCGCCAAACGGGTTCTCGATTGGGACTGGGCTGGCGCCGAGCGTCTTTACCGGAAGGCGCT
>JAOAPP010000129.1 GCA_025462985.1 Bryobacterales bacterium
GCCTCGGGTGAATGAAGTGCAACGTCAATGGCCCCGCGGAGATCGGCCTGCCCAACTCGCTTTACCACGTAGGTCTCGACGCCGAGCGCGCTGCACTCCCCTGCATCGGAGCTCAGACGGGCGGAGCTAAGCATCATGATGGGAACTCTGGTCACCCGCGGCTCACGCTGCATCGCCCTGACGACAGCAAATCCATCCACTCCGGGCATATTTGCGTCCAGCAGGACAGCGGAATAGCACATACCTTTTTACGCCGCCGCAGAGATTGCATCGAGCGCCGAGGCACCGGTCGGGGCGGTATCGGCATGCCAGCCCCAGTTTGCCATCATGCCCTGCAGGATTCTGCAATTCAACTCGTTATCGTCCGCCACCAAGATTCGAGGATACGAAGAGGCAGGCGGGCGTTGCGGCGAGCGGCTCGGTGCGGCGTCGGGCACCACGGGGCAGGTTAAGGTGAAGCTGAATCTGCTTCCCTCACCGTCCGAACTCTCTACTGAAACGCGACCGTTCATTAGTTCAACCAAGCGGGATGAGATTGCGAGTCCGAGACCAGTACCCCCAAAGCGGCGGCTGCTGGAGCCGTCCGCCTGGACGAACGCTTCGAAGATGCTGGCTTGTTTGTCCTTCGCGATTCCAATTCCGGTATCCCGCACCGAGAAAGTAACGTCCACTTCGGACTCGGCCCGCGGAACGCAGGTGGCAGCCAAGACTACCTCGCCGCGTTCGGTGAACTTGAGCGCATTGCTCAAGAAGTTGAGCAGCACCTGGCAGACACGGTCCATGTCGATCACAACGCGCCGGGGAACAGCGGCATCGATCTCACAAAGCAGTTCCAGGCCTTTCTGATGCGCTCCAACTGCAACGGCCTTTACCAATGACTCCAACGCTGGACGCAATTCGGTTTCTGCCGGACAAATCGAGAGTTTTCCAGCCTCAATCTTTGAGAAATCGAGGATGTCGTTGATGACGTTCAGCAAGGAATTTGCCGAACTCTTTACGAGTAACAGATATTCGTGCTGCTCCCGCGTCAGGTCGGTTTGGAGGGCCAGTTCCGTCATGCCCAGGATTCCGTTCATGGGCGTCCGGATTTCATGACTCATATTGGCGAGAAACTCGCTCTTCGACTGACTGGCGACGTCGGCCGCCTTCTTAGCCGCCCTCAGATCCTCCTCGGCCTGCCGTCGCGCCGTGATGTCGCGGAAACTCCAGACTCGCCCCGCATTTCTCCCCTGCAGTTTTTGCGGCTCCGAGTGCCGCTCAAGGGTGCGGCCATCCTTGAGATCGACGATATCGTCGGTTTCAAGGTCTGAGTTCTGATAAAGGTATTCGACCTTGTCAAGAAATGCGCGCGGGTCAGTCACCTGATCCAAAACACGCTCAAGCGCGTCCTGGTCTCGACCGGATTTGAGCACAGAGTCCGGCAGCCTCCAGATGTCTTTAAACTTCTGGTTGCAGGTGATGATGTTGCCACTTGCGTCGACCACGAGGATTCCCTCTTCGGTTGATTCGAGCGTGGCTCGGAGCGCCTCGGTCTTCTCACCCACCCGACGGCGCAACACGGCTACCCAGGCCAGCGCGAGCGCGGTACCCACCACGAAGACTCCACCCAGGAGGAGAGCACGGGAGAGACTCCACCATGACGGCTGCTCGAGGATGTGCAGATCGTTGGGCGACCGGAGTAACAGCCGAAAGCCGCTTACCCGTTGAAGCGGATCGAGACTTTCGACGAAGATGCCGGCTACCCGAACGGTGCTGCCATCGAGGACAATGTCACCCAACCGCGATTTCGAGATGACCGAAAAGACCCGGTGATCCTGCTCCAGAACCAGCGTGTCCTCATTCGGCAAGGACGAGTGGCTTACGACGCGGCCCACCATGCTCACCAGCGTGGAATCGTTGCCACCAGCCAGTGCCTGTTTGATTCCGATCGGAACAGGACTGGCAAACGGCCCTGGCGCAATCCTGCGAACGGTTGCATCCTCCAGCCTCACATGGGTGTCGAACAGCCCTGGATATCCCAGTGCTTCGACCCGGTCGCCCGGTTTCACGGTCACAGCGTCTCGGGTGTCCACATAGATGCTTCCGGTCTGGTCTGCCAGGAACAAACCGCGATCGTTCGCGACCATGGTGACCGAACCGGCGATCTTTGCACGGAGACCCGCACTCATTTGGAAGCCAAAGCGCTGAACATTCTGGATGAGGATTGGCGGGGCGTCAGCCGGGACCAACGATGGGTTCTGCCGGACGGTGATTTCACGTATCGAGGGGACATACACCGTGACTCCGACCAACTGGTCCCTGGTCGAAAAACCAGCGCCGCAGACTCCCCTGACCCGCACCGGTTTGTCCAGGAGCTCGCTTGGAAGTTCAGAGCTCCAGGGCAATTGAATTTCGAGTTTTCCATCCGGCATAGCCAGACTCAGGCTCAGGATTTTGTCCTTTCGGACCTGGTCCGTGTATTCTTCCCTACGGATAACGCCTTCTACTTCGACCCAGCGCGAATCCTCAGTGGTGCTGGCCATCTGCGCGAACGTGACGCGTTTCGGCCAAGGCATCCGGGCATGGCCAACTACCGTCCACACTGGCTGCGCCACGTCGGGGGCGAAGTCAGTTTGTACAGTGCGGCCGCGCATCTCGATCAGATCGCCGACCGCCGGTTTGGGAAGCGTGGAATTCCAGTTGACCCAGATTCCGCCCGACCAGTCCTGAATGAAGAAATTCGGACTGAACGGCTCGAAATAGGTGACCACAGCGTAGAGGTGAATCGGATATCCCAGATTCGCCTGCTGGGCGTTGAGTTGTCGGATTTGCGCGGCTGAGGTGAGCGTGGGCAGCGTCTGAGCCTGTAGGGCACTACCGCCCGTGATAGTAAGAAGCGCGAGAAAGAACAGTTTCAAGGAAGTTCTTTTGCCTGTGCGAACCGAGCTCGAGCTCGATGGAAAAGAGTTGAAAGCGGTCACCTTATAACGTTGTAGCAGCCGAGCCTCGAAATTCTCCCACGTTAGCTTTGGGGAAGTTTCCCTGTGTCCCACCCGCCACCGAGCGCGCGAATGAGTTGGACGCTGGCGCCCATCCGGCGACGAAGGATCAGGTTCTCGGCCTGCTCATTGTTCAACGCGATGGTCTGTGCCTGCACGACGTCCAGGAATGTGACCAGACCGCCTTTGTAGCGATTGGTCGTGAGAGCTACCGACTCCAGAGCGGCTTCGGTGGCCTCATGCTGCTTGGCCTGTTCCTGCTCCAGGATGCGCAGCGCAGCCAGATTGTCTTCAATTTCCTGGAAGGCGGTGAGAGCGGTCTGGCGGTAGCGAGCGACGGTGGAATCATAGCCCGCCTGGGCAGAGGTGACCTGGGAGCGCCTGCGGCCGGCATCGAAGATCGTCTCCACCATCTGCGGACCGACCGCCCAGAAGCGGCTCGGCCAGGTGAACCAGTTGACAATGCTTCCTGACTGCAATCCGCCTGTGGCGCTGATAACGAGATCGGGGAAGAAGGCCGACCTGGCGATGCCGATCTGTTCGTTTGCCGAGGCCATCTGGCGTTCGGCGGCAGCGATATCGGGCCGGCGCTCGAGCAGTTGCGAAGGCACGCCGGTCGGCACCGCCGGGGGTTGCTGGGTCAGAGGCTCCCTGGCCATTTCGAACTGTTCGGGATTACGGCCGGTGAGCACGGCAATTGCATGCACGTACTGGGCGCGCGCCACGCCGATGTCAATGTCCTGAGCTTCGGTCTGGTCGAGCTGCGTCTGCGCCTGTGCCACTTCCGCCTTGGAGGCGACACCACCGGCAAACCGGTTCCGGGTCAGCTGCAAGGCTTTTTGATAAGCGGTGACGTTGTCGTCGAGAATGACTTTTTGGGCGTCAAGTCCGCGGGCTTCGAAATAGTCGACGGCAAGCTCCGTTTGCAGTTCGAGGCGCACGTTTTCCATGTCGGCGGCCGAGGCCTGATATTGCTCTCGTGCGGCGGCGATGCTGCGCCGAATGCGACCCCACAGGTCAACATCGTAGGAGACGCTGATGGGGGTGTCGAAAATTGCGTATTGACGGCCCGGAAAGCCACTCGGATTATTGCCTGAGATGCGGTTCGAATTGATGGCCGGGCCGACGCTGACTGTGGGGTACAGGTTGGAGCGGTTGTACTGAATCTGGGCGCGCGCCTGAACAAAGTTGGCCTCGGAGATTTTGAGCGTCTGGTTTGCGGCCGCAACCTGCTGTTCGAGTGCGTTCAGGTCTGCATCGCCGTAAATCTCCCACCAATTACCGCGCATCTGGGCGTCCGACGGTTTTCCGGCGGTCCAGCCGTTCCCTTCAGGCGGCTGCTCGCTGAATGAGGGGGCGGCGGGGACGGTCGCTTTGCTGTACTTCGGGCCCACTGTGCAGGAGGCCAACAAGGTAGCCAGACCGAGCACAGTCAGAACCACTTTCGGATTCATTCTGTCCTGTACCTTTTTCGAAATTTTCTTACTCAACGTTTTTCTTGGATGAGGAGATCTGGACCTGCTGGCCCGAGACAATGGAGTCGGGCGGGTTCACGATCACCTGGTCGTCTTTGCGGATGCCGGACAAGAGCTCGACGGTCTCGCCAAAATCGCGCCCCATGACGACGTGCTCCAACTGCGTGCGGTCATTGTGGACGACCGCCACCTGCAGACCTTCGGCGCGGAACAGCAGGGCGCTGACCGGGACGGTCATGGCCTGGACCTTGGAGGGCAGGTTGAGGTGAACAGAGACGTAGGATCCTGGCAGCAGTTCGCCGGTTGGGTTCTTCACATCGACTTCGACCAGCAAGGTGCGGGAGGCCTGGTCGATGGCTTTCGCATTGCGCACAACAACCCCGTGGAACGTTTTTTCAGGGAATGCGGCGAGGGTCAGATTGGCCGTGACGCCGGGCTGAGCCGCAAGCTGGTAGACCTCGGGAACAGCTACATAAACACGCAGCGTGGATGTGGACGAGAGGTGGAACAGCTCTTTGCCCGGTGTGTTCGTTCCCGCGTCGATCAGAGCGCCGACGTCGGTGTTCCTCTGGGTGATCACGCCTTCAAACGGGGCGTAGATTTTCTCGTATCCAACCAGTTGCTCCACCCTTCTCACGTTTGCCTGAGCGCTGCTGACGGTCGCCTTTTTGGCAGCGGCATCCTGTACCGCGTTATCCACTTCCTGTTTGGAGACAGAGTCCGTCTTATAAAGATCGCTGTAACGATCGGCGGTGATCTGGGCCAGCTTTTGGTTAGCCTGCGCTGTATTCAGGTCCTCGCGGGACTGCTGAAGCTGCTGATCCGTTTCGGGACTTTCGATGATGGCGAGCAACTGGCCTGCTTTCACGTGAGCCCCGATGTCGACGTACCAGCCCTTCAGATAACCGCTGGAACGCGCCCAGATCGGGGTGTCGATGAAGGCCTGCATGTTGCCCGGAATCACCACATCCTGAGCGCCGCCTTGGAGCGTGGGAGTCGCGACCGCTACGGTCGGAACCGAAAGTTGGGTGGTGCTGTGCCGCAGCTCCGTGTCGGCCTTGGCGCGAGAGGTGACGCCTTCATAGATGCCATAGGCGAGCAGAACGCCGCATGCGAGGAGAATCAGCAGCAGCGTTCGTGAGGAACGCGAGGGCGCCTGTTGCGGCGAAGAAGGCGCGCCAGTTGCGACTGTGGGAGCAGGTTCAGTTTGCAATTGTTGTTCAGTGGTCAACGGTGTCACTTCCATACCTCAGGCATGCACAGTGTCATGAGTTGTCGGGTTGATTGTTGATCTTGTAGCCGTTCCTCTGGACCTGAATCCGTGGAGCAGGCTAAAGACAGCGGGGACGAAAAAGAGCGTGGCGACAGTGGCGCACAACAGTCCACCGATCACGGCTCGTCCGAGCGGGGCGTTCTGTTCTCCACCCTCGCCTAGTCCCATGGCCATCGGCACCATGCCGATAATCATCGCGAGAGCGGTCATCAAGACGGGCCTGAACCGCGTGGATCCGGACATGAGAGCAGCTTCGATGGCGTTCCCGTGCCGGGCCAGTTCGTCACGAGCGAAGCTCACCACGAGAATACTGTTGGCGGTGGCGACGCCCATGCACATGATGGCGCCCATGAGGGCCGGAACGCTGATGGTCGTATGCGTGAAGAACAGGAAAAGTACGATTCCGACCAGCGCGGCGGGAAGCGCAGTGATGATGATGAACGGGTCAAGCCAGGACTGGAAATTGACGACGATCAGCAGGAACACAAGAACGATCGCTCCGGCGAGGCCTTCCAGCAGTCCGGTGAATGACTTTTCCATCGTGTCCACCTGGCCGCGGATAACAATTTCGGAACCGCGCGCCAGATACTTGCGATTGGCGTTCACGATTTTGTCAACATCCGCGCCGACCGCGCCGAGGTCACGGTCCTGCACAGAGCCGTAGATATCGACGGTGCGGCGGATATTGTAGTGACTGACGACTGCAGGCTCGTTGGTGCGGTTTACCTCGGCCACATCGCTCAGGATTTCGGGCCCCTTTTGATTTGGCCCGCTGATCGGGATGTTGCGAAGGTCCTGCATGGATTGGATGCGATATTGCGGCGTCTGGGCGACGAGGTTATAGCTGACGCCGTTCACCGGGTTCAGCCAGAATGTCGGCTGCGTCTGGAACGATCCGCTGAGAGAGGTGAGGAGGCTGCGCGCCAGATCGATTTGGGAGAACCCGCTTTGAGCGGCCTTGGTCCGATCCACTTCGAGATGCAGCTTGGGTTCGTCAAAGGTCTGGTGAACGTGGAGATCTACTGCACCGGCGACATTCTGCAACTGCGGCAAAATGCGGTCCGCGAAGGCGCGGCCGGTTTCAGCGTTATTGCCGACGATCTGAATATCGATCGGAGACGGCATTCCAAAGTTCAGGATCTGCGTGACGATGTCGGCGGGCAGCATATAGAAGGTGACGCCCGGGAATTCGCGCGGCAATGTGGTGCGGAGCCTTCTGACGTAGTCGGCGGTGGGCCGGTGCTTTTCAGCAAGACTCACGAGGATGTCTCCGTCACCGCTTCCAATTTGTCCGGAGTTGCTGTATGACAGGTTCAGCTGGCTATACGGAAGCCCGATGTTATCCAAAACGGTCTCTAGTTCGTCCGCCGGAATTTGCTGCCGGATGGCGGTGTCCACCTGGTCGAACAGGCGCGCGACTTCTTCAATACGGGTTCCGGTTTTGGCTCGCACGTGCAGCTTGAACTGTCCGGTGTCGCTGGAGGGGAAGAAATCCCGGCCGAGGAAGGGGAGCAGCAGCATGCCGCTGAGACAGACGAATACGAACACTGGCACGAAGATCTTCCGGCGATAGACCAGCGTTGTCAGGATGCCCTGATAGCCGGCGCGAACACGTTCGAATCCACGCTCGAAGGACCGCTGAAACAAGACCAGCGGATTGCGCGATTTGGACAGGTGACTCTTGGCGCGAAGCAGGTACATTGCGAGCGTAGGAACCAGCGTTCTGGAAAGAACGTAGGAGGCGATCATGGCGAAAATCACCGATTCGGCCAGCGGTACGAACAGGTATCGTGCGACCCCGGTCAGGAAGAACATCGGGAGGAAGACGATACAGATACAGAGCGTGGATACGAGGGCGGGGACCGAGATCTGCGCGGCGCCCTGATAGATGGCGTCGAGCAGTTCATGACCTTCCTCGAGGAAGCGTTCGATGTTCTCAATGGTGACGGTGGCGTCATCGACGAGAATGCCGACCGCCAAGGCGAGTCCACCAAGCGTCATGATGTTGATGGTTTGTCCCAACGCGCTCAGAATAATGATGGACGTGAGGATCGACAGCGGGATGGAAATCGCGATGATCAACGTGCTGCGCCAGCTTCCGAGGAAGATCAGGATCATGAGCCCGGTGAGGCAGGCTGCGATCACCGCTTCGCGGATCACGCCGCTGATGGCGGCGCGCACGAAGATCGACTGATCGGCGAGCGGCCGGATTCTCAGCGAAGGGGGCAGCGTGGCAAGGACGCGGGGCAGCAGCGTCTTTATTCCGGTTACGACGTCCAGCGTGGAGGCGCTGCCGGCTTTCAGGATGCTGACAAGCACGCCGCGCTCTCCGTCGCGTCTGATGATATTGGTCTGCGGGGAGAAGCCGTTGCGGACGTTGGCGATATCGCGAATATAAATTGGCGAGTTGCCGACCACCTTCACCGGGAAGTCATTGATCTCGGAAATCTTGCGGGGACTGTAGTTCATGTCCACGTCGTATTCAAATTGCCCGATTTTGGCCGTGCCGGACGGCAGCAGCAGATTCTGGTTGCCAACGGCGGTCACGACATCGAATGGGGAAAGTCCTTTGGCCTGCAATTGGGCCGGATTGAGGTCGATCATGACCTGCCGCTGCTTTCCGCCATAGGGATACGGCACGACCGCACCCGGAACCGTGACCAACTGCGGCCGCAGGAAGTTCATGGCGATGTCGTTGAGATCCTGCTCCTGTAATCCCTGGCCGGATAGTGCGAGCTGAATAATGGGCACGCTGGAGGCGCTGTAGCTCAGAATGATGGGGGGATTGATGCCGGCCGGCATCTGCCTCAGGATGGTCTGGGAAACGGCGGTCACCTGGGCGATGCCAGTGGTCGCATTGGCGTAAGGCTGGAGGAAGACCTTTACGACGGCTGTTCCGTTCAGGGTCGTGGACTCGATGTGCTCGATGTCGTTCACGGTGGTGGTGAGCACGCGCTCGTAAACGGAGGTGATTCGGCCTTCGAACTCCTGCGGGTTGAGGCCCGTGAAGGTCCAGATGATGGAAATGACCGGGATATTGATGTTGGGGAAAATGTCCGTCGGCGTGCGAACGATCATGATCGGCGCGCCCAGCAGAATCAGCAGAGCCAGGACGATAAACGTATAGGGGCGGGTTAAAGCGGTTTTAACGATCCACATTCGAGTACGCTCGCACGAGAGAAAACGTGCTTACAAGGGGCAGATGATTTACGATACTATCAAGTTTCGAAAACTTGCAACCATCTCCGATCCCTGCGCCATCAAACCTGTAAGCACAGCCGTGCTTGTTAGATGCATAAACGGGCAGGAACCGTCCGGTGAGCGTCGTCGAAAGCTTGAGTAACAGCATGTCCATAGAAGTAAAAGAATCGTGTGAAGAGACCGCTCAACGGGGCCGGGGACGTCCCCGGGACGAGGTGGCGCGGACGCGAATCCTGGAAGCCGCACTAGAAGTGCTTCAGGAAGTGGGGTTTGCCAACACGACGACGGACGCAATCGCGGAACGCGCGGGTGCCAGCAAGGCCACGATCTACCGCTGGTGGTCAAACAAGGCCGCGGTGGTGATCGAAGCGCTCCGGAAACAAGTGTCGCGCGACACTCCGTTCGCCGATACGGGCGACCTGGTGAACGACATTCACCTGCAGCTCCAAGGATTCGTAGAATTCCTGACGGGCTGGCGCGGACGGGTGTTCAAGGCCTTTATAGCAGCCGCGCAGAACGATCCGGCTTTCGCGGAATCATTCCGCACCGATTGGATCCTGCCCCGGCGGGAGGAAGCCAAGGAGATCTTCGAACGGCACAAAGAGCGGGGGGCCCTGGCGAAGAATGTGGATCTGGAACTGCTGCTGGACGCGATGTATGGGCCGATCTATTTCAGGCTCCTGGCAGGACATGGGCGTCTTGATGCGGACTTCGCCAAATCGGTCGGGGACATGACGATACGGAGCCTCGTGACATCCTAGGCTTTTACCCCAGCGAGGAGATCTTCAGATGAAAGTGGTCACAATCGAGCGATGGCCAGAAGCGCAGCCCCGCGATTACCGGAGTGACCTGGAGGCCGGCAACATCGTTTTTGTGCCCCGGACGCCGTTTGCGTTTCCGAAGGAGTCGCGGGATTTCCTGCGCTCGCTCGAGTTTGGGGGCGGTGCGATCCACAAAAACATCGCTTACCGCACGCAGAGCGACAAGGTAACGGGCATTGATGCGGGCGCGGCCGAAGCAAAACGACTGCATGACGTGATGCGGTCCTATTCGCAAAATGTAGTTCGTTTCGTGAGCGAGCTTCTGCCGCAGTACGCGGCGCAATGGAAGCTGGACTATGCGAGTTTCCGGCCGGTGGAGGAGCACGGACGGGATCTTCCGCTGAACAAGCGGAACGACCTGATTCACACGGACGCGTTTCCTTCCCGCCCGACTAAAGGGGACCTGATCCTCCGGGTGTTCACGAACATTCATCCGGAGAAGAAGCGGGTCTGGATCACGGCCGATCCGTTCCGGATCGTGGCTGAGAAGTATGCATGCGATGCCGGACTCACGAACATCGCGGAGAGCGTGGATTCGACGGCTGGAAGGCTAAAAAACGCTTCGGCCAGGCTGCTTCAGTCGGTGGGAGTTCCGGTGGTTCCCCGCTCCGCTTACGACAGCTTTATGCTGCATTTTCACGAGTACCTGAAGCGAAACACTGATTTCCAGGCGAACACCAGGAAGTACGAATTCGAATTCCCTCCAGACTCCACCTGGATGTGTTTCACGGACGTGGTGCCGCATTCGGTGAAAGCTGGACAGCACGCGGTGGAACAAACGTTTATCATCTCGCGGGTTTCGCTGGCAGACCCGTCGAGCGCACCCCTGGCTATTTTGGAACAAATCTGCGGAAAGCCTCTCGCGGCATAGGCGCGAGAGGAGCGCCGCGCAACTTCGCACACACCTGCCGCATCTATGGGGATAGTCTCTATTTTGGGACTCCCCTCCTCCAGTTACACTAAAAGATACAGCCACAAATATGCTCGAAGGAACGCTCGCCAAGGTTTTTGGCACTAAACACGACCGGGAGATCAAGGCGATCCGACCTATCGTGGCCGCCATTGGCAATCTCGAACCGCAAGTAAAGGCCCTCTCGGATGCCGAGTTGGCCGCAAAGACAGTTGATTTCAAACAACGCCTCGCAAACGGGGCGCCGCTCGACGACCTTCTTGTTGAGGCGTTCGCTGTGTGCCGCGAGGCGGGCCGCCGAGTCCTCAACATGCGGCATTTCGATGTGCAGTTAATCGGCGGAATCGTTCTCCATCGGGGCAAGATTGCGGAGATGAAGACCGGTGAAGGAAAGACGCTCGTCGCGACGCTCCCCAGTTATTTGAATGGTCTGGCAGGCAAGGGCGTTCATGTGGTGACGGTGAACGACTATCTCGCCCGCCGCGACTCCGAGTGGATGGGCCGCATTCACCGCTTCCTTGGTCTAACGGTCGGCAACATCGTTCATGATCTGGACGAAAACGAGCGCCGTATTGCCTACAACTCCGACGTCACCTACGGGACAAACAACGAGTTCGGCTTCGATTACCTGCGCGACAACATGAAGTTCCGGCTGGAAGACTACGTTCAGCGCGATTTCAATTTCGCGATTGTCGACGAGGTCGACTCCATTCTGATCGATGAAGCGCGTACGCCGCTCATCATCGCGGGACCGAGCGAGGAATCGACGGACAAGTATTACAAG
>JAOAPP010000138.1 GCA_025462985.1 Bryobacterales bacterium
TGGCCTGCCGCGTGGCGCTGGAGTTCTTCGACGTGCTGGACGAACTGATGCCGCAGATTAACTCCGTAGGCGGCTACTTCCGCATGAAGCTGACGGAAATGATGCGCGACTTTCCGTTCATCAGGGAGGTGCGCGGGCACGGTTTGATGATCGGCGTGGAACTGGACTTCGTCTGCAAGCACCTGGTGATGGAGGGCATCAAAGAAGGTGTTCTCTTCACCGCTACTCACGTCACCGTCCTGAGATTTCTGCCGCCTTACATCATTACAGAGCAGGATGTAGACTGCGCGACGGCGGCTCTGCGGAAAATTCTGTCGGCCGCAAAGCCCGTTTCCTAGCCGGGACGCAGCGGCTTAAAGCAGCTCTTCGCGTTTCTGAGCGTCGAGCTGCTTCACAATTTTGCTGACATCCTGGGCTTTGCTGCGGCTTGCCACGAGCAGGGCATCGGGCGTGTCGACCACGATCAGGCTGTCGACTCCGACGAGCGCCACGGTCTTCGAAGCGTTCACGTAATTGCCTCGGCTTTCTTCCACCACCAGATCGCCGCGCGAGGCATTTCCGTTGGCGTCCTTGGAGGCGAGATCATAAACTGCTTCCCAGCTGCCCACATCGTTCCAACCGATATCGTCGAGAGCAATGCCGGCCACTTTCTCCGCCTTCTCGATAATGGCGTAATCGACCGAGATGTTGTCGCACAGCGGATACACTTCGGCGAGCCGGGCGCCGAACTGTTTGCTTTTAAACGAGGGCAGGCCGGCAAGCAGCGTGGCCATCTTAGGCGTGTGATGGCGAATCAGGTCCACCACGGTGGAAGCTCGCCAGAAGAATGTTCCGGAGTTCCAGAAGAAATTGCCGCGCTCCACAAAGCGCTTCGCCGTTTTCTCGTCAGGCTTTTCACGGAAGCTTGTGACTGGAGCCGCGACGGTCTCGCCGGACTTCACATTCTTTGGAAATTCGATGTAGCCATATCCGGTCTCCGCCCACCGGGGTTGAAGCCCGAGCACCACGACATTGCTGGACTCGGCGGCTTTGAAGGCGGCCTTCACGAAGCTACGGAAGCGCGCTTCTTTCGTGATCAGATGATCGGCGGGAAAGACACCCATGACCGCCTCCGGGTCGAGGTCCGAAAGGATCTGCGCCGCGAGTGCGATACAGGGGGCCGTGTTGCGCTGTGCAGGTTCAGCGACGATCTGCGTTTTGGGAACTTCCGGCAACTGTTTACGGATTTCCGCCTGGAGGTCCGCATTCGTGATCACCCACACATTCTCGGGCGGGACGACACCTTTCAATCGATCCACGGTTTGCTGGATCAGGGTACGTTCCCCAAAGAACCGGAGCACCTGTTTAGCGTTTTTCTTTCGGCTCTGCGGCCAGAAACGGGTACCACGGCCTCCGGCCATGATGATTCCGTATCGATGATTCGGCATCGTTGTTGTATTGACAGTGTCGCATCCTCACCCGGGATGGACACCAGCCGCTACGGTGTCGGGGAGCCCGGGTTGAGTGGCAATGCATGATCGGAAAGCCTGGAATCCGGGAAGCCGCGGATCACGTTGAACGTGCGGCTCCAGCGAGTGCGTGTGAAGAAGTGCTCGCCCAGATCGATGAAATGAGAAAACAGCGAATTCACAGAGGAGCCGGCCAGATCTTCGGTAGAGGCCCGGTAAGACCAGTAGATGAGCAGCGGTTTGCCGATAATGTAATCCCTGGGTACAAAGCCCCAGTACCGGCTGTCGAGCGAGTTGTCCCGGTTATCTCCCATCGCGAAATAAGAGTTGGGCGGAACGACTACTTCGCCATTGACCACATGATGGTCGAGCATGCTTCGCTGCAGTTGCGCCTGCAGCCCTTCGGCAAACATATACGGCTCACCGGGGAAGTTATCCCGGCCGGCATCATACGGGAACTTGTGGTAGACGTACGGTTCATAGAGCGGATGGCCGTTTCGATAGACCGTGCGCTCAACCATTTTGAGATGATCGCCGGGAAGGCCGATCACCCGTTTCACAAACGTCTGCGAAATATCGGCAGGATAGCGGAACACGATGATGTCACCGTGCTTCGGCTCCTCGTAGGGCAGCAGATATTTACTCATTGGACCGGCGGGCGCATAGGCAAGCTTATCGACCAGCAGATGATCTCCGATCAGCAGCGTGTCCTCCATGGACCCGGTTGGAATGACAAAGGCCTGAACCAGCGTGGTGGTTCCAAACAGCAGCAGCAGTATAGTGACTGCCCACTCGGCCACCGAATTGCGCGCGGTCTCCGGCCTCTTCTTCACAACGCGGTCAGGCTGTGCGACGTTCGCGGTAACTGTGTCTTGTGCCATCAAATCCTTCAGTAGCAGACGTCGATCAAACCGATTCGGACCGGCCGATCATCGGTTTCCGTAGTAATCACGCTCGAGTTCCATTGTATCGTCTGGTATACCCGACCATATCGCGATAGGCTGATAGGGATATTGCCTCAATCAACAGCGCCGGGGCGAACAGTCGGGATAGGTAAGAAATGAAACGTTTTCAATTCGCAGGCATCGCAGCCGTCGCGCTGCTTTCGTTCGGGTCGGCTTGCACCAAGCCTGGGCCGAGCGACGAGACCATCAGCAATGACATCAAGGCGAAGTTGTACTCCGACGCCACGACCAAAGCGGCAAACATCAATGTCGCCGTGAAGGATGGCGCGGTCACGCTGAGCGGTGATGTTCCCAGTTCCGACGTTGAACTAGAGGCGATGAAAGTTGCAAATGGCGCGCCGGGGGTCCGAGGCGTCGCCGACCAGCTCAAGGTGAATACGGCAATGGCGACGCCCAACCAGTTGCCTGACGCGGGCTCGCCACCGCCCGCGGGGCAGGCTGCAACAACGCCTCCTCCTGTGAATCCAGCGCCTGCCGCTGCGCCCGAGCGGGAAAGGAGCCAGCCCGTGTCGCAGCCCGGGCCGACAGGTGCGCCCGTCGCAACTGCTGCCGTACGAAGGGAAGCTTCGGAGCCGGCCAAATTGACGGTGCCCGCCGGCGCCACTGCGGCGGTGCGAATGATCGACTCAATCGATTCCTCCAAGAACACGGAAGGACAAGTTTTCCGAGCTTCGTTAAGTGATCCCTTGATGTCGGGAAGCAGAGTGGTTGTTCCTGCGGGCGCAAATGCCTCTGTCCTGCTGGCGGGAGCACGAGGGGCCGGCCGAATCAAGGGGAACGCTTCCCTCGAAGTGCGGCTGGCGAGCATCGAGTATAACGGTGAGAGCTATAAGGTGGACAGCAGTTCCGTCCAGGAGGTGGGCAAGGGCGGTCGAGGAAAATCGACTGCCGTGCGGACGGGAATTGGCGCAGCGGCTGGCGCGGTTATCGGCGCTCTTGCCGGAGGGGGCAAAGGGGCGGCGATCGGATCGATGGCGGGCGGCGGAGCGGGATTCGGCGTCAACGCGCTGACGCATGGAAGTCAGGTAAAGATTCCCTCTGAGACGGTGCTTACCTTCACGCTACAGGCTCCCTTGACAGTGACGAAGGCGCGTCGGTAGTTCTTATTATTGGCGGCAGGTCGGCATCGTCGGCCTTGCCATTTCATCCAGCCTTTGATCTGGACTGACGTGGAGTTTCCGAATAGAGAAGCGGCGATCTTTGGCAAAGGGCGCTTCCTTGAGCGGGATGGCGCATGCCCCGGATTGCGAAAGCGAGGGCTGTTTCGGAGGCGCGCCGAGTGCGAACCAACCGGAGTCTTTCCCTGGAGTCTTCGGACCGAATGGGGGAGGAAGAGCTCTCTTAAACGCATCCGAGAAATAGTCCGGCACGGTATCGGCTGAAGCCAGGCCGGCCGCAACACAGAGCAAAACGCAGCAGCGAAGACGCACCGGAGAATCCTCCGGTGACATTGTATCGCCGGTAAATTGAGGTTCCCAAGTGCGCGGCTACTATGGACTTCAGTGCGTCTGCTGTTTCTTTCTCCCCGAGAATCCTGGCCTCCCACAAGCGGAGCGAAGTTGAGAGATTATCACTTTGCTCGCGGGCTGGCGCAAGCCTCGGAGCTGACCTACGTCTTCTTTGGAGCGGAAGAGACCGCGTCCGAGCTCGCGGAAAATTTTGTGCCAGGAACTGCCGTGGTGGCGGTGCCGCCGCCCGCCAAGTACTCTCCTCAAAAAATCCTGCGCGGCCTGGTGGGGAAGTATCCGCTGCCGGTGCAGAACTACACGACGGAGGAAATGGCGCAGAAGATTTCGGAGCTGCTCCGCGAACGGCAGTTCGATATCGTTCATCTGGACAGTATTCATTTCGCCGCGTATTTGCCTCTGGTGCGACGACTCAGGCCGGGCGCTAAGGTGGTCTTGAACTGGCACAATATCGAATCGGAGTTGATGGCGCGTTACGCGGAAGGCGCGAGTTCGCTGCCTCGCAAACTTTACGCGACGGTTACGGCGCGGCAGATGCGGCTGCTGGAGAACTCGATGCTTCGCTCGTGCCACGCGCACATTGTTTGCAGCGAGCGGGAACGCGACATTCTTTCGCGCGGAAACTACAACGCCCGCATTGCGGTGACGCCGAATGGCGTCGATACAGAGTATTTCTCTCCGGAGAACGGCACGGCAGTTGAAAAGAAGTTGGTGTTTGTCGGACAGATGTCCTATCACGCGAATGCAGATGGCGTCGCCTGGTTTGTGCGGGACGCGTGGCCATCAATATGCGGAAAGTTCCCTGACGTGCGCCTTTCGATTGTTGGGTCGAGCCCTGGTCCTGCGGTGCAGGCGCTGGCGAACGAGGCGGGCGTCGAGGTGACCGGAACGGTTCCCGATGTGAGGCCCTTCTACTCGGGCGCCTACGCAGCTATCGTTCCGCTGCTCTCGGGCGGAGGCACGCGGCTGAAGATTCTGGAAGCGATGGCCGCGGGGACGCCGGTGATTTCCACCAGGCTCGGGGCCGAAGGCCTTCCGGTGGCGGACCGGCAGGAGATTCTATTTGCCGATTCGCCCGCTTCCTGGCTTCAGGCCTTTGAATATCTCGCCGATCGGGAGCGGCGCAGTGCCCTTGTGGATCGCGCCCGGCGGTTGGCAGTCGCGCAGTTCGATTGGGATGCGATCGCAGAACGGCTCATCGAACTCTATCAGGGCTGGTCGCGAGAGTAGCACTGATCGGAACTGTTGTTTTTGAGCGCCGCAACGTAGTCCTCGCTTACTGCTCCTGAGTTCACGTGAGAGATACGTGCTGCTCGTCCGACATGCACCTCATACCGCCGGGGCGATCCGTGCAGTTCGGAAAGCTGGGACGTGTCCCGGCCGATAGAGAAAAGCATCTGAATTTCCGGCGCGGACAGCGATTGCCACTGGTCGAGCCGCGCCCGACGCGAAGACCATGAACCCTGTCCCGCAGTCGTCAGAATGCGATCGATCTGCCGATAACGCTTTAGAACTTCGATCGCGCATACCGGATCGGCGGTTTCATCAAATGCGCGATGAAACGTCACGTTGCATTTCAGATCGTGCGGCAGAAGGTCGGTCAGCGTGCACGTATCGACCTGCCCCTCTTTGAGAAACCCGAGCACCAGGCCGTCGATCGGGTATTCGGAAAAACGCTGAATGGAGCGTTGCAGGCGGCTCTTCTCGGCGGCATCGGTGATCTCCATGGAATCCGCTTCGCGGACCATCACGCGCACGGGAATCTTGACTGACGCGACAACCTCCTCCACCAGTGAGCACGATGGCGTGAGACCTCCCTGGTTCAGATCGCGGACCAGTTCCAGGCGGTCGGCGCCGCCCCGTTCGGCTGCTATCGCCTCTTCGATAGAGGTGACAATGACTTCCAGGAAAACCGACATGAGCTACGAAAACAAAGTAGCAAGCAGTTCAGGGAAGCAGATGCCCGGTGTCCTTCGTCAGGCGGATAAATGCTTCCGCTTCTCCGCAGCCGCGTTCCAGACCTCGAAATCGCGTCACCTGCTGCTGCAGCGAATAGAACTTCTCAGGAGCTTGCGACGCATGGGCGAAACAGGCGGCTTTCTTTCGCGCTGCCATACCCGTGATATCGACGTAGTCGGTTGGAACAAACATTTGCGTGTCTTCGCCGTCCGAGACTTCGTAATAGTAGAGAGCGAAGCTGCGGTTCATTTTGAGCCACGCATCATAGACCAGCATGGACATCGCGCGATGATCGCGGTGATTGTCAATCGGCCAGTGCGTAAAGACGACGTTCGGCTTCTCGTCATCCAGTAGCTTTCGAAATTCATCGTACGTCTTCCCATCGACAGTTGGCTCGCCATCCATAAAGACGCTGAACTTCGGTACGGCGTTCAAAATGTCGCAAGCCTTCTTTGCCTCTCCCGTTCTAAGCTCTCCGCAGTCTTCGGGAGACTTTGATGGACAGCCCTTCTGCCCGTGATTGAGGTACAGCAACGTCGCAGCATGACCGGCATCGGTGTATCTGGCGACCGTTCCGCCGCAGCCGTATTCGGGGTCGCCCGGATGGCCTCCGGTCACGACGACTTTGAGACGGTCCGGCGTCGCCTGGGCCGCAACGGCAGCCAAGCCAGCTCCAACAAGAAGATTTCGACGAGAGAAGGAATTCATTCGCTTGGGACTACTCTATCCCGCTGCCTCATGATGTTGAGATGCTGGAGAACTTCAGGCTTCGTGAGTTCCGGGCGGTGGCCAGTCCCGTGTGCCCCAGCTTGACCGGTGCGCCGAATACGACGGCTCATCCCGGGAATGTGGCCTTTGCCGCGGCCGCCAGACAAAACAGCACGAGTTCCTGGTGAAGGGGGCCGGCATACGCGTTGTGGTGCAGGGCATTGTGCTTTCCGGATACACCTCTGACGTGTGATCCACTGGTTCTGTGCTGACGCAGGCACTAGTCTCGCTCTTGCTTCTTTTGTTATCTGGTGGGCCGGTCTACGGACAAGGGCAAACCAATCCGGTGACGGGGCGAGCGATTGCGCCGGTGATGGGCATCGGCGGTGCGGACTGGCTGGACCGGCCTGAACGGGAACAAGAAGAACAGCCTGAAAAGGCCATCAAGGCTCTTCAACTTCGACCGGGCATGCAGATCGGCGAGATCGGCGCGGGCACAGGTTTCTATGCGCTGCGGATCGCCAGGCGGATTTTACCGGGCGGCACAGTCTTCGCAAATGATATTCAACCGCGGATGCTGGAGTTGCTGCGGCGTAAAGCCGAATCGCAGAAAATCAGCAACGTGAAAACGGTCCTGGGGAGCGAAAGCGATCCGGGCTTACCGGAGCATGTGCTTGATCTCGTGCTGATGGTGGACGTCTATCACGAGCTCTCGCATTCAGAGGCGGTCCTGCAAAACATCGCGAAAGAACTGAAGCCCGGTGGCCAGCTTGTGCTGCTAGAATTTCGCAAAGAGGATCCGAATGTCCCCATCCGGCCTGAGCACAAGATGTCCGTGGCCGAATTGAAGG
>JAOAPP010000180.1 GCA_025462985.1 Bryobacterales bacterium
CTGAACCGACCCGTAAGCGCGGCTAAACCTTGTCCGCTGTGATCGACTGATCGCTCGCCAACCTATTCCGCTGCCGATCTAACACACAGATTTGGTGTCTCTCTCCACTCCAATCCACTCCGACAAACCACTGGTATCCGTTTCCCAAGATCGTCTCCTCGAAATGATCTCGACCTTTCCGTGACGCTCTTCTCCCCTATACTGGCGCTCTTCGGCGCGAACCCCTCACAGGATGTTTTGCGACGGGTTGCTGTCCGCTGAGGTGCAGTTCCTTAGAAGGCGCTTTCCGCGCTGGCGCCGCCTGGCACCGTCGGCGAACATTGGCCAGGTTGCTCCTTTGAAGTAACTGGCCTTAAGGGTATAGGGCGGCTCCAATAGAACTTCGCTCTGCTGTGTCTCTCATTGGTGAGGTATCGGAATGGCCAGCTGAATCCGCGAGTAAACGAGTTGGAACCCCGCTCGTTCGTAGTTGCGATGAGAAGCGCTTCCGGGAATGACGCTGGCCGAAGCCAGATCACAGCCAGCGGCGGCTGCCTGCCGGAGCCGGTGAGCGATCAAGGCAAGCTGCAATCCCGCGCGCCGCGAGCCTCGCAGCGTCGCATCGCCGAAAAAGGTTGCCAGCCCCTCGGCAACAGTCATCCCCGCCACAGCCACACGCCGGCCGTGCGCCCGCGCGAAATACGACCGGAGATGAGGCGGTGTTGACGCCACGACATCTATCTGCTCGGCCGAGATCTCGTCTCGCTCGGTGAATCCTCGGATCACAAGGTGCGCCCATTCCTTGCTATCCCCTTCCGACACGTTTTCTATTTCAGCCGACGGGTAGGCTGAGAGATCTTCGCCGGCCTCCAGTCGCCGCGCCAGAACATTGCTGATCTCCCGTATAACCGGCCTCTTTTCTTGGAGCAGGCTCAATATGCTCGGATCCGCCATGACTGACACGTCGATTACTGCCGGGGCTCCGCGCGAATGAAAAAACTGTTCGAGGCGCGCCAACTCTTCCGGGCCGAGCGCGCCCCTCATTCCCATGGCGAGCGCTTGCGTCAGGGGTGAATCCACTCCCTGAAAGATGGCCCAACCGCCCGCTATCTGTTCGAAGGCTACTTCTGAATCGGGATGGCGATCGAAGTACGCCCGTGCGAACGCAATTCCGGAATCTGCATGACCGTCCTCCAATCGCCGAATGAGCCGGTCGTCGGCGCTGGACAACAGCGGCTTGAGCATAGTGTGTGGTGCTTTCGCGTTCGCCCCGGTCGCTACTCGCTGACAACCAACTGGTTTTGCTCACCGAGGCCTGTGATCCCCAGCCGCATGCGGTTTCCAGGCTTCAGATAGGTGGGAGGATGCTGTCCGAGACCCACTCCGGGCGGCGTCCCCGTCGAGATGATATCGCCCGGCTGCAGACTCATAAAACGGCTCAGAAAGCTGATCAGGTAGGCCACGCCGAACACCATCGTTGCGGTGGTTCCACTCTGATACCGGTGTCCATCCACCTCGAGCCACAAGTCGAGAGCCTGCGGATTCGGCACGTCTTCGGCCGTCACCAGGTAAGGCCCGATGGGTCCAAAAGTGTCGGCGCTCTTTCCCTTGACCCACTGCCCAGTCCCTTCCAGCTGAAAGGCGCGCTCCGAGAGGTCGTTGACGACGCAGTATCCTGCCGCGTACGAGAGCGCTTCGGCTTCGGAAACATATTTGGCGGGCTTTCCGATGACCACTCCGAGTTCCACTTCCCAGTCGCTCTTCTTCGAGCCTCGCGGCAGCACCACATCGTCGTCGGGTCCGCAGATTGCAGAGGTTGCCTTCATGAAGACCACGGGCTCGTTCGGAACGGCCATTTTCGACTCCGCTGCATGATCGGAATAGTTCAGCCCAATGCAGATAAATTTTCCGACCTGTCCCACACAGGGCCCCAGACGAGGTGAACCCTCCACCTTGGGAAGCTGCGCGAAGTCGGTTCCACGCAGACGGTCGATGGACTCAGGCAGTAAGGCGCTTCCCTTCAAGTCGCCAATCACGGATGTGAGATCACGAATCTCTCCCGAGGCGAGCAGCACGCCTGGCTTCTCTTGCCCTTTCGGTCCATAACGAAGCAGTTTCACACAGTCCTCCGGTTTTCGGCTCAATGAGCAGCTGTCCCATTTTATGGGATGCCGGAGAAAAAGGTTCGTGACGCTGCTCTAGGGCTCGGTGACGGGGAGTGTTACTGTTTCGGTGATGCTGCCCGTGAGAGCAGTGGGGGCGCTTACGGCAGTGATCGTAACTGTACCCGTCACGGATGCCGTCTGAGTGGCGCTGGAGTTGGGACTACTGCCGCCGCCACAGGCGACCGTCAGGAGCGCTGAAACCACGGCTGCGGCACTGGCAAACCGAACGCGCGGACTCCTCTTTATCGCAGTCAGTGCACCCGCAGAAACGAGCAGCACGAACCCTGCCAGTGAAAGGGGCAATGTCCCGCCGGTCGGAACACTCCATCGCGGCTTAAATATTCCACTTGAAACTGCTGTCGCGTTCGTAATTGTCAAGGTGGTGCTTCCCGAGGAGGTGACCGTACCGGGAATTGAGCATGTCGTATTGGTGAGGGTCGACGGCACGGCGCAGCTGAACGAAACAATGCCGGTAAATCCGCCCGCAGGGGACACGGTCACAGTGGCCGCGCCGGAAGAGGCATCGGCTACCGTGAGCGTTGAAGGACTCACGGCAAGAGTAAAGCTCGGCGCCCAACTGTCGACAAGATTATTCGCGTCCACCGTGCCGAGCCCAGTTACTTGGTCGTAACCGACCGCGGCGGAGTACCCGATGGTGCCGGTCGCGCAGCCAGTTGTGCCCGCTGTGCAGGGCACCTGATTTGTGCCGGTCGTGATGTCGTGAAACGCCTCGGGCACGAGCGCGGCAAGAGCGTACAGGCGCGGATTGATGTTGCCCTGACTGATGCCTGTCCTTTGATCGATCAGAGCTACGATTCCCGCGAATGTGGGCGCGGCAACGGAGGTCCCCCCGATTACGTTCAGTGTTTGGTCGGAGTTGCGAAACCCGTTCACGCAGGAACTGGTCGTGGCCGGCACCCCTGTACTGGAGGGCGGAGTCGAGCAGATCAGGTATCCATCATGAGCCGGCGAAACCGCGAGCGAGACGTCCGGCACATCTCGTTGCCCGTCGGCCGGAACGCCCGGACCAGTCTGCCAACTGGGTTTCGTGAACGTGATACTCGCGCCCCCGCCAGTTGCCGAAAGGCCTTCTGTGCTCGAGGTGTCGTTCCATGCCTGTTCCGGGATGTAAGAGATTGCAGAACCTCCGTTGGCGTTGTTGGTGGGATTCCAATAGCTTCCAGTGCCTTCGTTGAACGCTGTCCCGCCCATGCCTGTCACATAGGGACTACTTGCTGGAAAATCCACTGCCAAGCCCTGAGTTGCCGATGTAATCGGCTTGTTTGGATCGGTGGACGAGTCACAATCTGCGGCGCCCGAGTCGCCCGAAGCCGCGACGATTGTCATGCCCTCCGCATTGGCCTGTTGAAACACCGCATTCAGCGTGTTTATCTCACTGGTTCCGACTTGCGCCTCGCACACTCCATAAGTGAGGCTGAGTGCGTCGGCCACCTTGTTGTTTATGGCGTAGATTGCGGAGTTGAAGACATCCGACGAATTGACGTACACGATCGTGGCCCCGCGGGCTACCGCTCCCGCCCACTCCACATCCAGTTCCGCTTCCGAGAGGTCGTCTTTTTGCAACCCCGGGTCAGCACCGTCCACGATTACGGTCGGATCCTTCACCGTCAGCCCTGCCGCTGTTTGGAATGCTTCGATGTCGAAGATCTGGATATCCGTCTGACCCGCAATGGCTATTTTCCTGCCCGTGCCGTCAATGCCATTCGTATAGAGAGTCTGAACATCGTAGATCGTGGCAAAATCACCCGGGGCCATGAAATGGTTGTTGCTGATGCTGGACGTGAAGCGGGGACGCGCCACTGCCCGAGCGTGCGGCTTCGGATGCAAGTCCGACAAGCCCCGAACAGAGGCGACAGTTCCGCGCATCGCCGCCGGCAAAATCGGATCCGACGTATTCGCATAATGGCTCGTCCCGTTCAGCTCGAAACGGTGGATCGCCGTCTGAAAAGCATACTGAGCCAAGCTCGCCGTGCCCGACATGCTGATGGAATTCCTGCTGCGCGAAACCTGGATATCCCGGAAGCCCAGGTTCTCAAGCCAGTGTTGGACCTTCTTCAGGTCGCTCGGGTTCATTCCAAACCGCTCCCCATATTGCTCCGGCGTCAGCCAATTCTGGTATTGGGGACTGGACGGGTCCTGCTGTTCCGCCAGCAGCTTAGCCAGTTCTGCCTGCTGCGCATCCGACATCTTGAAATCGATCGCAATGTGCGGAAGGGTTTCCTGCCCTGCCATTGCGCCTGTGTCCGGCAAAGAGGCGATGCGCGGACGTGTGTTCCCTTGAAGCTGGAACGTCCGCCCGTTCTCCAGGTCTTCACGGATACGGTTCGGCGGAGCACCCGCCACGGCGGAGCCAGCCAGCAGCCACGCAGCCACGAACGTGGGGAAGAACCGCCGACATAGCAAATTTGAATTACACATCTAATCGTTCACGACGGCGCACCGATTTCTGGCGTTTCGACCTTACAATTCTTAAACATTCGCTGCCATTGAGACAATCGCACCCTAATACGCACATGTTTAGCGAGTGCTAAGTAGCCATATGGCTAGCCTTGCCCTGCCCGTAGGGGCGGATCGCAAGGAAATTTCTTCGTTAGAGTTCCCCAAAGTCCCGGCCACTTCCCTTCTGTTCCAAGAAGATTCGGAGAATCCTCATGCTTAGCTCTCGCTCGTCACTCATTACACTCGCAGTTGCGGCGGCACTGGCCGGTCCAGGATCCGCGACAGCCACATCGGTCACCAGCACCTCGTTCAATTCGTGGAAATCCAGCTTGATAGGCTCCCCCAGCGCGGCGGACTTCAACTCAGTATCGTTGGCCAACTACAATACCGCAAATGGGATAACACTCCCCACCATCGGGAACAGCTCAGTCGGGTACGTCGTCACAGGACCGGATAACGGCGGCTATCAGATGGCCGGAACCACATACAACAACACCGTGGCTCTCGCCGGAAGTTCGGATCCCGGCGCAGGCCTCAATGTAGCGATGCCAGGCAGTGGAGTCAATGCATTTCTCGTGTCTGTCGGTTCGATCGGCGGAGCGCCGCTGACGCTTACGTTGTCCGATGGTGAAAGCTTTGCACTCTCGAGCGGGCTGTTCGGCATCTCCATTTCGCACCCGATAAGCTCCTTCCTGTTGACCACCACAACAGGGTCCCAAGCCGTCATCAACGACCTCTACTCTGGAGCGAGCGCCCTCCAGCAGGATCCGACAAGCACGGGCGGCTCCGGTTCGGGAACCCCAGCCGACGTGGCCCCGGTAGCGGAAGGCGCAACCTTCCTCATGACGGCCGCAGGATGCCTGATCCTGTTCGGGGCATGGAGGAAGTTCGGAATACCAGCCGGCGCGTAGGCCAAGGCGAAAACAACCGGGCGATAGAAAGGCAGGGCCGCTGCCCCACCAGGTGGTCTGGCCCGTTGGATTCACTGCTAAGATAAACTCTGAGTTCATGGCCTGGTTTACGCGACAGAAGCCTCCGGTAGAAGAAACCACTGCTCCTGAGGGAGAAAAAAGCGTTCGCACAGAAGGCCTTTGGCAAAAATGCGAGTCGTGTGGCCAGATCATCTGGCGGAAGTCGGTCGACGAGAACTTCCAGGTTTGTCCAAAGTGCGGCCATCATTTCCGAATCGGCGCGGCGGAGCGGCTAGTCCTACTATTCGATAACGGAACTTACGAATCTCACGACTCGACCTTGCAATCTTCCGACCCGCTAAACTTTGTCGATTCCAAGCCCTACAGCCAGCGGCTTGCCGAAACGCGGGCGGCCACCAATCTTCCCGATGCCGTCATTTGCGGCAGCGGGCTGCTAAACGGACGTAAGGTTCAGATCTGCGCACTCGAGCTGAAATTCATCGGTGGCAGCATGGGAGCGGTGGTAGGCGAAAAGATCACCCGCAGCATTGAGCGCTGCCTGGCTGAAAAGACACCGCTCATCATTATTTCCGCTTCCGGCGGCGCGCGCATGCAGGAAGGCGCGATTAGCCTGATGAAGCTTGCAAAACTCTCCGCAGCTTTGATGCGGCTTGACGAGGCGCGACTTCCCTACATCAGCGTTCTGACCGACCCCACCACGGGCGGCGTCACGGCCAGCTTTGCTATGCTTGGCGACCTCAATATTGCCGAACCAGGCGCGCTTATCGGCTTTGCCGGCCCGCGCGTCATCGAGCAGACTATCCGCCAGAAGCTTCCCGAAGGATTTCAGCGTAGTGAATTCCTGCTGGAGCATGGCTTTCTGGACGCTATCGTCGCACGTGCGCAATTGAAGACCTACATTACCAACGCTCTCAATTTTTTCACCTGTTAGAGAAAATAGAGGAAGATGCTGCAACTGAGCGGAGCCGGCAAGCGCTTCGGGCACAAACTTCTTTTCGAAAATCTGGATTGGCTGATCACCCCGAAGGAACGTGCGGGACTCGTTGGCGGAAACGGGACCGGGAAATCGACCCTCCTCAAAGTCATTGGGGGGCTCGAACAGCTCGACTACGGCACAATTTCCGGTATGAAAGGCATCCGCATCGGGTATCTGCCCCAAGATGGCCTTCAGGTGAGCGGCCGCTCCGTTTTCGCTGAATGCCTAAGCGTGTTTGCTGGCATCAAAGAACTCGAAACGGAGCTCGAACAACTAACCGCGAAAATGAGCGAACTCGATCCTCATGGCGGGGAATATCGGATCGTTGCGGAGCGGTTTGAGCGTGCGGATTCGGAATTCCGCTCGCGCGACGGCTATTCAATCGAGGCTCGGGTCGGCGCCGTGCTCGCGGGACTTGGCTTTCGCAAAGAGGATTGGCTGCGCCAGACCGAAGAGTTCTCCGGTGGCTGGCAGATGCGCATTGCGCTCGCGAAACTGCTCCTCGAAAAACCTAACCTACTGTTGCTGGACGAGCCGACCAATCACCTCGACCTTGAAGCGCGCGACTGGCTTGAGAGTTATCTCAACAGCTACGAGTACTCCTACGTATTGATTTCGCACGACCGATATTTCCTCGATGTAACGGTCACTAAAATCGTGGAAATATGGAACAAGAGCGTTCACTTCTACACCGGCGGGTTTGAGAAGTACAAGACTCAGAAGGCCGAGCGACTGGCCCAGCTTGAGGCGGCTTACAAGAATCAGCAGGACAAGATCGGCCAACTCGAGGCTTTTATCAGCCGCTTCCGGTATCAAGCGACCAAGGCCAAGCAAGTCCAAAGCCGAATCAAAGAACTGGACCGCATCGAGCGCATAGAACTTCCGCCCGAAGAAAAGGCGATTCACTTTACCTTTCCCCAGCCGAAGCCAAGCGGCCGGATCGTCGCGGAATTCAAGAACGTGTCGAAGACTTACGGGCCTAAGCACGTCTTCGACGGAGCCAACTTCACGATAGAGCGGGGCGACCGCATTGCCTTGGTCGGCGTGAACGGCGCAGGGAAATCTACGTTGATCAAGCTGCTCGCCGGAACGGAACCTTTGACCGGCGGCGAATACCGACTGGGCCACAATGTTGAACTCGATTACTTTGCGCAGGATCAGTACAGAGAACTCGACACCGACGCTCGTCTGTTTGAGGACCTTCGAAGCGCCGCGCCTAGATCGACCGAAACGGAGCTGCGAAATCTTCTAGGCTGCTTTCTCTTTAGCGAAGACGACGTCTTCAAGCGCATTGGCGTACTCTCTGGCGGCGAGCGCAATCGTTACGCACTCGCTCGCATGCTTCTGCATCCGTGCAACTTCCTGCTGCTCGATGAGCCCACCAACCATTTGGACATGCGCGCCAAGGACGTGCTCTTGGAATCGCTCCAGGAGTTCACCGGCACCATTGTTTTCGTTTCCCACGATCGTTACTTCCTTGAAAATCTCGCTACCCGCGTATTCGAAGTGGGAGACGGAGAAGTGCGCGTTTTCCCTGGCAACTACGCCGATTACCAATGGCGCAAGAGCGGCGGCCACGAGCAGGCTCCGACGTTGAAAGACGTGCTAATCGGTGTTCCGCCTGCCGAACCGCTTCCTATGCCCGCACCTGCAAGCGTTCAAGTGGGCGTCCGTCGCCTGAATCCGATGAAGCTCAAACAGATGCAGGACCAGGCGCAGAGACTCGAGGAGCAAATCGCGTCACTTGAAGCAGAAGTGCAGCAATCTGAGCTCGCCCTCTCTGATTTCGTGGGAGCGGACCAAGCGGTTCGCTTATCCAACCTGCTCGAAGATCAACGCGCTGATTTAGACCGAGCGATGCGCGAATGGGAACACATCGCACAGCAAATCGAAGCAACAGCCTGATTCGAGTCATATTTTAGAGGCAGATCTTTGTGATACTCTCGATCTCGTAAGAAACCACCATGCAGTGGGAATGCCCAGAGGATCTGCAAGATGTCAAAGCCCAAAACCGCGGCGCCGGCGAGTGCCGTCAACCTTGACCCAGGCAAGACGATCGACGCTTATTTGAGGAGTCGCGAGGGGAAGCGGTGGCGCACACAGGACACCCTTGTTATCCTCGCCCGAGCTGCCGAGATCGACGGAATGATGGAACGGCTGATGATTCGTGCAGGCATCTCGGTCATCGGAACATCAGAGACCGAAATCAACAACAATCGCTTCGCGTTCGCCGCAACTGCACACGCCTCTTG
>JAOAPP010000023.1 GCA_025462985.1 Bryobacterales bacterium
TGAGAAATTATGGGGCCATTCTCCCGCCGGACTTTTCGGCTACTCGCACATGCTGGGCGGGTTTGCGGGTGGACAGGCGGAATATGCGCGTGTGCCGTTCGCGGATGTGGGACCAATCAAAATTCCCGATGAACTTCATGACGAGCGCGTTCTGTTTCTGTCCGATATTTTCCCCACCGGTTACATGGGCGCTGAGATGTGCAACATTCAACCGGGCGACACGATTGCGGTATGGGGCTGCGGACCGGTGGGCCAGTTTGCTATGAAGAGCGCTTACCTGCTTGGCGCCGAGCGCGTGATTGGAATCGATCGATTCCCCGAGCGACTTCGCATGGCGCGAGAAAAAGTGGGTGCAGAGACCATCAACTATGAAGAAGTGAGCACGCTCGACGCGTTGAAGGATATGACGGGCGGGCGAGGCCCCGATGGGTGCATTGACGCGGCCGGAATGGAAGCCCATACTCCAGGATTCATCGGTGCTTATGATCGTGCGAAGCAGGCGATGATGCTGGAAACAGACAGGCCGATCGCACTGCGGGAAGCCATTATGGCCTGCAGGAATGGCGGTACCGTGTCGGTCATCGGCGTATACGGCGGGTTCATCGACAAGTTCCCAGCCGGCTCCATGATGAACCGCTCGCTCACGATCCGCACCGGCCAGACGCATATGCAGCGCTATATGCGCCCGCTCCTCGAGCGCATACAGAAGGGGGAAATCGATCCAAGCTTTGTCATTACCCACCGGCTTCCGCTGGACGCAGCTCCGGAAGGGTATGCGATGTTCCGCGACAAGCAGGACGAGTGTATCAAGGTGGTTCTTAAGCCGCATTGATGACGGGTGCCGGCGCGGGGTTATGGCGCCCATTCGAGGAGGGCGGCACTTCCCGCATTTAGGCGGATTTCGCATCGGCCGCTCTCCGTCCGAAGAGACTCAACAGCGCCCGGTTTCCACTCGCCGCTCACAGATACGCCCGCACCGGCGAAAGTGACTCCTTCTTTGCTTTTGAGCGATGGCGCACTTAGGCGATAGACCTTGCCGTCCACAAGGTGTTCGGGAACGGAGATGCTTACCTCCGCGTCGAGAGACGCATCTTTGTTTATGAGCGTAACGGACAGGTTCCGCTGCTCACCGGCCACAGCATAGGCCGTGAGGTTTACATTGCCGGGATCGCAGTCCACGGCGACCCGCTCACCTTGGCAACCTCGCGCAAACGCTAACATCCCGTAGTATTCGGGCGCGGCAAAGTAGTCGCCGCGTTCTCGCTGACGAATCGGAGAGTACGAACTGATGAAGCCCAGCTGATTGACACCGGTCTCAATGTTCACGCCGGCGCAGCCGGCAGAAGCAAGCGTAAACATAAAATCGAGCACCCAGAGAGCCGCGCCGAAGGTATCGCTTACACCCGGCTTACCGCCGCCACAGAACGAATTTGTCTCGCATATCCGGTACGGCTTCTTCGAGTTCGAAGAAGTATCCCTTAGCGCCTGCAACTCAGGCGCAAGATTTGGATCCGGATGCAGCAGCTTATTGAGCGTGCTGTCCGCCTTGGCACATTCGCGATAGTAGTGATGGGTGAGAAGCGTCAAATCGTTTCCTTCGTCTGCGGCGAACCTTCCCACCCAATCGGTCGCACCGGCAACATCTGGTCCGGCGAAGGGTACTCCGGGCAGTTTTGCGCGAATAGCCGCCTTATACTGCCGGTATTCCTTTATGAACGCGTCATAGTTGTAGCCGGGAGGGCGGTGTGCGGCACGATGGCCGAACAGGTCCGGCTCATTCCCAATTTCGAAGGCGAGCAACTTGTCGTTCACCGCACCCGTGACGGCCTCAGCTTCCGCTACGGCTTGCCGCTCGTCCCCGCTACCAAGATTCAGGCCCCAGATGAGTCGCCAACTTGTGGCATCGAGGAACGTCCCAAGCTGACGGAGACCAGTTGTATTAACGACTGTTCCCTTCGGCGTGGATAAAGGTTGCCCCGTGGGCGTGAAGGAGTGATCGTCGGATGTGTTGCCACCGATTCGAATTACGCCGGCGGGCGCTAACGTCCGCACCAGTTGAACATAGGTGCGATTTTGCGCACTGAGGATGTCTGGGATTGCCACGGAAGAAACCTCGTATCCGAGGCCGACGAAGTCCGCGGGGATCATGCCCAATCTGCGCCGCACCTCGACGGACACTCGAACTGGGTGTCCGGTAGCCGGCGAGTTGCTCACCGCTGCCATGGCGCGCCGCGATGCACACAGGGCAGCAGCAAAGCCGGAACTGGCCAGAAATTCCCTTCGATGCATGTTCAGTTTATATCGCAGCCGTTCTTGTATCCGGGTTCACGGCAGTCCTCGATTCTTTTTAGTTCTGGTTACGGGTTTTCGTTGCTGGCGTTGCGTATTGATTGAGCGGAGATCGAGCAGCCCTCCAGGCCAAGGCGATTCCAATCAGGAAGAGACATTTCGACAACTATGCTAACCAGAAACAAGGCGATGCGCACAGCAACGGGGATTGTCGCAATCGGAATGGCGGCCGCCCTAGGAAGCGGTCAAACGTCGGCGCGGTCAGATCTTACCAGCCTTTCGGCTTTCGCCGATGGAGTTGCCGCGTATATCTATGGTTACCCGATGATGATGGTCGGCCTGACCGAACGAGTAGCTACCACCACGCCGGGTGCTATACCGAATGGCGGTCGCGCTCCTCTCAACCAGTTTGCCAAGGCGACGGACTTGCCGAACGGCTCATATAAGGACGTGGTGCTGCCTAGCACTTCAACCCTTTACGCTTCTGAGTTTCTCAATCTGATCGCGGAGCCAGAGGTGTTGCACCTTCCCGTTATCGACCGCTTTTATCTGATGCAGATGTTGGACGCCTGGACGAACGTCAGCAAGGATTCGCCGGGTACTCGCATCGGCAGCGAGCCAGGCAATTACGCCCTTGTAGGTCCGGATTGGAAGAAAAATTTGCCTTCCGGTGTGAACGTGATCCACATGCCAACCAACACGATGTGGATTATCGGGCGCATCTTCACGAGCGGGACGCAATCCGACCTCGACCACGTGGCGGATGACATCCTTCCCCAACTGACATTGACGCCGCTCAGCGCATTCGACATGAGCTACACGCCGCCTGACAACCTGCCGGTCGACCCTTCCATCGAGACGTCCGTGCCGTCGCTGCATCAAGTCGCAAACATGGATGCCTGCGCTTTCTTCGGAACGCTGGCGGCCATGATGAAAACGAATTCGCCCATCTCTCCGCAGGACGACCAAATGGTGAAGCGGCTTGCGCAGATCCACATCGTTCCGGGCCAGCCTTTCGATTGCAGCAGCAGCGAGCTGGATGCAAAAACAAAGGCGGCGCTACAACTGGCAGTTGTAACGGCCAGGCATACGCTGCAGACTACGACAGGAGGCTTGCAGCCCACAGCAACGAACTGGTTGATGCCGCTTAACGTGGGCCAGTATGGAAGTCAATTCCTGTTGAGAGCGATCGTGGCAGAGAAGGCGCTGGGCGCCAACCTGCCAGAGGATGCCGTTTACGGCTACACGACCTCCGACAGCGCCAATAACCCAGTGAAGGGCGCGAACCGGTATACGGTGCACTGGAATGCGCCGACGTCGCAGCGTAAGGCCGGCGAATTGCCGCCAGTGAACGCCAAAGGCTTCTGGTCGGTGACGATATACAAGGCCGACGGCACCCTCGTTGACAATAAGGCAGTCACCTATAACGCGATCGGCGTGGGTCCGCTCGGACCGACCATCCAGGCGCATAACGCATGCTTCAACCCAGACGGTTCCCTGGATCTGTATCTACAGACGGATCCGCCGTCCGGCGCTACGCAATTTTGCAACTGGATACCGATTCCACCCACAGGGGGAGCGACGGCGAGCGACCCGGACTTTATCGTTTTTCTACGCATGTACTGGCCTGAGCAGGCAGTCCTGAGTGGAAAGTGGATCCCTCCCGCAATACAGAAAGTCGACTGAGAGCAGGGGCAAGAAAGGGGGAGTCGGACTACTACCCAGCACGCGCGGTCAGGTTGGCGGGCCGCGCGCATTGCCGGAATTACCTACTGGAAGTTTTCGACCATCATGATGTTGCGGTTGTCCCGATCTAGATGTACATAGAGCAATGACGTTTCATCGCGCGACACGGCGAGCGCCCCCGGCCCTGCCGTAACGAGCTTGCCGACGACGCCCACCCGACTCGTCTTCCGCGTCGCGAAGCTGAAGAACCGGACGGCCGCGTCATCGCTTAATGCTTCGCCGTTTGGAACAAAATAGATCCCGCCGGGGGCCAGCGCCCAGTGTCTGAAGCGCCCTGCATCTGATAGTTCAGGAACCGGAGGTTCGGTTCCGGCGCCCAGATTCAGCCTCCAAATTCCGGAATCGTCGTCGCTCTTTGAATAGTAGAGCTGTCTGCCATCCATCGATTCGAAACCTTCGAATCCGCCCTGGCGCGTGACCTGAACGGCGCCTCCACCTTGCCAAGGTTCCTTCCAGATTTGGCCGTCCGACCGAGAGTGGTAATAGATCCAGCGCCCATCCTGAGACCAGCTTGGGACGTCGGCTCCGCCGGACCTGCTGACTATCCGGCGAGGATCGCCTCCCGCAGACCGCACCACCCAGATGTCGGGCTTCGATGAGGGTGGGCGCAGATCAAAGGCGATCCATTTCCCGTCAGGCGACCAGCGCGGCGTTCCGGCGTTTTGCCCGTCGAGGAATGTCAAGCGCCGGAGGCCGGTACCGTCGCGTTTGCCGATCCATATATCGGTCGAGCCAGAGCGCTCCGAAGCAAAGGCGATCGATTCTCCGTCCGGCGAGAACTGAGGCGTGTCTTCGCGCATCGTAGAAGCGATCAATCGGACATTCGGAACCGCGGCTTTCGGTCTGGGTCGGGCTTCGGCGCGCTGCAGATTGAGTCGCCAGATACTATGCTCGAAGGTCCAACGCACACAGGCCATACGCTTCCCGCGAATGGTGATGTCGCTGATGTCGGATCCCAGCGCGGTTAGAGACCTGGTGATAACGCCGGTGGCAAGCTCTACCTTTGCTAATTTGCCGAACCAGGAGTAGGCCAGCGAGCGGCCGTCCGCCGTCCAGGTGAGGCCCGGCCATGAAGCTCGAGCCCGGAGTGCGCGCACGGGTTCCCGGTCCGGACCAATTACCACGATTTCAACTTCATTCCGCTTGAACGCCAATCGCTTTCCGCTCGGGTCGTACTGCGGGCAGCAATCGCTTTGACCATAAGCCGGAAACGACCGCTGACGAATTGTGCGATCGGACAGAGATAGCTCGAAGATCGCCCCTTTTTCCGAGCCGTCGGAGCCGGTGAAAGCAAGAGCGCGGCCGTCCGGACTCCAGGCTAGCCGTCCTAAGCTGAGGACATGGTCCACGCCTAAATCTGTTTCGGCGCCGCCCAAGGCCGGAACCAGCAGAATTCTCCCGAACCGCTCAGGGCTGCGAGTTCGCAGAAACGCAATTCTGGTCGCACTCGGATCCCAAGCCGGAGAACGGTCGGCCGAACCGTCGGGAACATTTGTCAGTCGTAACGGATCCGTCGAACCGATCAGCTGGACGTAGACCTCGAGCGGCTCGGACCCATCCTTTCCCTGTCCTACAAACGCAATCGCCTTACCGTCCGGGGAGATCGCAGGGTTCTCCTGGTAGCCGGAATAGAACGTAAAAGGAACGATTTTCGGAGCGTCCATTTCGGCCGGCGCCTTGCTCCTGCCCACCGTGAATAATCCAACTCCGATCGCCGCCGCGAAGGCCAGCAAGCCGGTGATCCAGGACAATCTGCTTGCCCGCCTTGCCCACGGCAGCGCGCCGCTCCCGACCGCGCCGCGCAGGGTTTCCAAGTCCGTGATCAACTCGCTCGCCGTTTGGTAGCGTTTGGCCGGATCCTTCTCGAGCGCCTTCCGGAGAATGGAATCGATCTCAGGAGAAGCAACATTCCGAATCGGGGTCAGATCGACACTCGCCGGCCCAGCGATCGCGGCCAAAATCTCCCGCACGGAGCTGCCATCGAAGGGCACTCGCCCTGACAACATCTGGTAGAGGACGACACCCAGCGACCAAAGGTCGGCGCGTCCATCAACTCGCGATCCGGCGATCTGTTCCGGCGCCATGTACAAGACGGTGCCGATTCTCAATCCGTACTGGGTCAGGGCCGTCTTTTCGGTCCATTGGGCGATGCCGAAATCGAGAATGCGCACCAGAGGCTCTGGCGAGTCTGCATCGACCAGCATCAGATTGGCGGGCTTGATATCACGGTGCACGATAGCTTTGGCGTGCGCAGCCTGCAGTCCACACGCAGCCTGCCTCGCGATATCGATCGCAAGCTCGGTGCGCAACGGCCCTCTTGCAATCTTCTGGTCGAGCGTCACGCCCTCCAGGCAGGCCATCGCCATGAAGATGAGTCCGTCCGCTTCATCGATCTCGTAAAGCGTGCACACGTTTTTGTGATCGATCGAAGCGATTGCCCGGGCTTCGCGCACGAAGCGCTCGCGGCTTCCCCCATCGTTCATCAGGAAGGGCGGCAGGAATTTGAGCGCGACAGTCCGTTCGAGCCGGGTGTCGATTGCGCGGTAGACGATTCCCATTCCCCCGGCCGCCAACGGCCCGACGATGCGGTAGTGCGAGATTGTTCGCCCGCTCAGGTCATCGTGAGGGTCCGGCGTCGGAGCAACGCCGCTGAGCTCGATTCCGCGGAATAGCGGGCCCTTCCCGTCTTCCCGCAGGAGGTTCTGGACGAGGCGGAGTAGCTCCAGGTCACTGCCGCATTGCTTCTGGAGAAATGAGGACTGCTCTTCGGGCGCTAGCTCGACTGCCAGTGAGAACAGTTCCGCTACGCGTTCATATCGGGCCGGATCAGTGATCGCTTCGGAGCCGGAGCGCGTTCTTGAGCCACGCACTGCAGAACCTCCAGTCCTTCTCAACCGTGCTAATGCTCACGCCGAGAACACTGGCCACTTCCGGAACGCTCAAGCCACCAAAAAAGCGGAGCTCGACGAGCTCCGCGTGACGCTCGTTCAACTTCGCCAGATGACGAAGAGCCTCATCGACGGCAAGCACGTCTTCATCTCGCTCCGCGCAGATGAGGTCTTCGCGGAGGGTGATCTTCGGCACGGCGCCTCCACGCTTGTGACGTTTGGCTGAAAGGGCGTGATTAACAAGAATGCGCCGCATTGCCACGGCGCCGACGGCTAACAGGTGGCTGCGGTTCCTCCAATCAACTTGCTTTTGATCGGCGAGTTTGAGGTAGGCTTCGTTAACCAGAGCCGTGGGCTGCAAGGTGTGAGCGCGCGCTTCGCGAGCAAGATAGCTTTTCGCGAGATCCCGGAAATCGTTGTAAACCAGAGTAAACAGGCGATTGAAAGCGCCCTCGCGGCCCTGGCGCGCGCACAACAAAAGTTCTGTCAGCTCAGATTTGGAAGCTGCGCCCGTCGCACTCGAGCCACGGTCTGGTTCTACAAGCATTGAGGGTCACCCCAGGCTGTTTGCCCACGTTCAGTCCAAAGTACGCGTAAGCAAGGGCGGCGAATCCATTCCCCGAGACCCTAGTTTAACCCAGCTTTCCTGATTGGTTGTGATTAGTTACTCCGCCGTTGCAGTGCTGTTGGCGGACGCGTGAGGCTGCTTCGGGTGTAGGTAATTCCTTGTTACCCGCCGACGGTTAGATCAAAATCTGTCCTGCGAGTGCGCAGCAGGCGTTTCCTTGCGTTCTCAAGGGCCGTCTTCTCGGCCTGTTCACGGAGCTGGTCGGTGGAACGTGCTATCACGGCACCGGACGCAACGGCCTCTACTTCGGCCACCTGAGTTTGGCCGATCTGATAGGAGGTGAGCTTCACAGTCCAGCCCTCCAGTTCGAACTCCTGTTTGTTCCAGTTCTCAGCCCGCATGCGCGACGGCCTCCCTCAGCGGGCTGGCAATGCCTCTTTCAATCGGCGCAGCCACCAGGTTGCCCCACTCGGTCCAGGAGCCGTCGTAATTGGTCACGTTGCGGTAGCCGAGCAGGTATTTCAGAACGAACCAGCTGTAGCTTGATCGCTCTCCGATGCGGCAGTATGTGATGATCGGCTTGTTTCCTTCAATGCCCTCGTTCGCATAGAGTTCCTTAAGCTCCTCAAAGGACTTGAATGAACCGTCTTCGTTGGCTGCCTTGCCCCATGGAATGCTCCGCGCGCCGGGGATATGGCCGCCGCGCTGAGCGGTCTCGGGCAGTCCGGGAGGCGCCAGGATCTCGCCGGTGAATTCCTGTGGACTTCGCACGTCCACGAGAGCCGCATACTTGTCCCGAACAGCCTTTTGGACGTCCGGCAAGAAGGCGCGCAAGGAGTAATCGGGCTCTTGCGCCCTGTACTCAGTAAAGGCGAACACCGGAACATCATGCGTGAGTTCACGTCCTTCTAACAGCCACTTCTTGCGTCCACCATTTAGCAGTCGGACGTCCGGGTGCCCATAGATTTTGAGTTGCCAGAAGGCCCAGGCTGCAAACCAGTTATTGTTGTCGCCGTAGAGGACGACCGTTGTGTCCCTCGCGATTCCGGTCTGAGATAACAACTGCTCGAACTTGTCGCGCGGGATGACGTCACGAAGAACCTGATCCGAGAGTTCGCGCTGCCAGGACCAGGCAATAGCGCCGGGTATGTGGCCCTGATCGTAGGCATCGTTCTCCACGTCGACTTCGACCAGGCGGACAGTCGGATCATTGAGATGCTCCTCGGCCCATTCTGTCGAGACGAGCACTTGCGGATCTGCGTACTGAGACATGGCCCTTATTCCTCCAATTCACGCGATGGGCGAACGTCCAGCCATATCCGCCCTTGTCTATTGACAACAGGATCTTATCACAAGCAAGTCAAGCGGAATTGAGCGGGGATTGCTAGAGGTAGGCGTAGACGAGTACTTCCACTCCGACGAGAGTTGCGAGCACGATGCTGTGCCGGAGTGTGAAACGGAACAGCTTCGCCTGATCGGCGACAGACATACCGGTGGCCGCAGCAGCGACGGCAATGGTCTGCAAGCTGATCATCTTTCCCATTACGCCTCCAACGGAGTTGGCCGCGGCCACCAGCATCGAATCGAA
>JAOAPP010000218.1 GCA_025462985.1 Bryobacterales bacterium
GAGTGGATCGAATCCGCGTTATCGCCGGATTAGTCGCGAAAACGCCGCTGGAGCGCTCGATCAAGTTTGTAGTCGGCGAGCCGGACAGGTGAATTCACCGATCGATCGTGTGTAGTCGCCAAGCATAGATCTATACATCGCCGTCAAACTTGATCTATCCGCGCCGAGACTCACATCTACGGTTTGCGCGTCATTCGTCGAGCGCCGGGATAAAACCGGCATGTTGTCAGGAATGAAAGAGTCCTACAAGAAAGGAGAAAGCGAATCCATCTTGGCCCTGAGTCTTGCGGCGAGCATCGCGAGGTGTTCGTCGAAGCGTAGATAGGGGTACCGGTGGGCCGGGCGATTGAGCTTCGAAAAACGCGTTGATCAGGACGCCGACCTACTGACGTACAGGGGAAGGCAACACGGCTGGTTGCGTTAGACGCGAGTGATCAGCCGGTCCTGCGTAGTCTAAGAACCCGCGCACGCTGCGAAACAACATGCACGAGAACCGGGAGACCTCCGGAGTGCCTAGCCCCCGTCGAGGGCGAGGCCGGTCCGAGAAGATGCAAAATCGAACGTCGGACATGCACGCTCTGGAGGAGTCGGACCACGCTATAGTACCGATGAACCAGCCGAACAAAGAAGGGCAACTTTCGGCGGAGGTTGGGGAGGGAAGGGCGTGGGCCAAGGAGAACATCGTTCAGTCCAACACGAGCCTGACACAGAGCGGGAAACGAGTGTCCCAGGGATTGCGCGGTGTGCGAGAAGCAGCAAAGGGAAGGAAGCAAGAACGCTTCACCGCTTTGCTCCACCATCTAAGTGCTGATCTGCTGCGTGGCAGTTTTTACGCTTTGAAGCGACGAGCTGCGCCGGGAGTGGATGGTATGACATGGCAGGAGTATGAAACCGAATTGGAGGGTCGGCTTGCCGATCTGCATAGCCGGGTGCAACGTGGAGTGTATCGGGCAAAACCCTCGCGGAGAGTTTATATTCCGAAGGCTGACGGTCGGCAACAGCCGTTGGGCATCGCGGCGTTGGAGGACAAGATTGTTCAACACGCTGTGGTGACCATCCTCAACCAGATATATGAGGTGGACTTCCAAGGCTTTTCGTATGGGTTCCGGCCCGGTCGCAGCCCGCACTTGGCGCTAGATGCGTTGAGTGTGGGTATTCATCGGAAGCGAGTGAAGTGGGTGCTCGATGCAGACATTCGCGGATTCTACGACAATGTTTCACACGAATGGGCATTGAAGTTTGTCGAGCATCGTGTGGCCGATCGCCGAATGCTTCGCTTGATCCAGAAGCGGTTGAAGGCGGGAGTTTCGGAAGATGGCGAGTGGTCGGAGAGCAAGGTGGGAACCCCGCAAGGCTCAGTGGTCACGCCTCCCACAATCTGGCAAACTGCCGGACTCTGGATCCATATTGGGTGTGACCGGTTCAACGCGAAAGATCACGTTTACAGCTTGTGATCCTATTTCCACCCGCTTGACGAGGGTGCGGATTAACTCCCGCCGTTGGGTCCAATCAGCTTGCTCCAGCCCTGCTACAACATGCTGGGAGAAATCCTCTAAACGTGTGAGCACCAGCTGTAACTCCTGTTGCCGACCCTCCTCGTCAGCCAGTGCCTGGATTGTTTGTTCTAATTTCCTCAATCTTTTCCTTGTGCTTTCGACGCGGGGCTGGAACTCTTGTTTATCGATAAGTCCTTCGGCATAGCCGTCGATCAATCTCGATAGCCCTTGGCGCAGTTTGACTGCTTGTGCTTCTAGCGCGCTGCGGCTCTCATTGGGATGAGGCGCGTGTAAACGGCGCTGATACTCCTGTAGCAAGCGTTGCGGCTCCTGCAGCAGCAGACAGACTTGCTGCCACACCGCTGTTTCCAACAAATCTGTGCGCACCTGCCGATTCGAGCACACACGCTCACCGCCAAAGCGATAGGCGTCCGTTCCCAGACACCGATAGTAGGCATAGTTCCGCAGGTGACCCTTACGGGCGCTCGGACTGATGGCTTTGCCGTAATAAGCATAGCCGCACTGCTGGCAACAGACTAAGCCCTGCAGCAGATAACGTGCATTACGTTGACCTTGCCGGGCATGTCGCTGATTTTCTGACAGTTGCTCCTGCACGATCTCAAACAGTGATTCTTCAATCAGGGCTGGCGCCGGAATACGAATCCACTCCTGAGGGTTCACATCACGCGTCGAGGTGGTCCGTCTTGGCTGGGGCGCTTGCCCGCGCAAGGGCCGTAACAGCTTTGCTTGCCTGGGCACTTCGCGTGTTTTCCCGAAGGCAGCTTGCCCGATATAAGCCGGGTTCTTCAAAATGCCCCAAACTGTGCTTCGGTCCCAATACGGCTTCCCTTTCGGGCTGAGTTCGCCGCATTGTTGCAAGTGGCGGCAGACGGCGCCCAGACTCGCTCGCTCGCGACCGATCCAAGAGAAGATCTGCTGGACCACACGGGCCTGTTCCGGACGCAGCTCATAACGGGCTTGCCCGCCCCCTTCGGCAACACTCACGTATCGATAGCCATAGGGAGCGCCGGAGAGTACGCTGAGCGAGCCTGTTTGCGCTGCATGCCGTTTGCCGCGCCGGCTCCGCTCCAAGATTTTGGCTCGCTCGTATTCGGCCACCATGCCCTGTACTTGCAGAAGCAGGTCGTCTTCCGGACTTTGGCTGAGTGCTCGATTCAGAAAGATGACTTCCACTCCTGCTCGCAGCCATTCATCAATCAGCAGGACTTGGTAAGCATACTTGCGGGCAAGTCGGTCTGGCGAGTGGACGTAAACGCGATCCAGCACGCCCGTGGCAATCAGATCGCGCAAGCGTTCGAGAGCAGGCCGCAACAGTGTGGCTCCGCTGTAGCCCTCGTCAATGAACTCGCGCTCGGGCAAAAGCACGACTCCGTCCTCGGCCATTCGCTGACGGAGCGCTGCCACCTGGCTGAGAATCGTGTGCGCTGTGGATTGTTGCTCACTGGAGACACGAGCATAAAAAGCCGCCTCCCGATGTTTCATACCGCCTTCTTCTCCGCTGTTTGGTTCTGGAAAGAGGACAACACGGGCGCTTCCGCTGCTGCTGGCTTGCGCTCAGGAACGATTGAAGTCAGTAGCTCATACGCATCAGTCAGATACACCGAGCCGAAACGGTTTGCTTCAAAACTCACATGCACCTCCAAGGTGTCGGGTGGGCTTTGGTTCATGCAAGCCTCCCTTCTGCGACCGTTGTAGGTCACACCCGGAGGAACTGAAGATGAGTGGAGCACCACCAAAACCCTGCCTGTAACAGGGTTGTAGAGCCACGCGGCTCACCGCTACCGAGAGTTCAATGCCCAGTTTTGCCAGATTGTAGGAGGCGTGCTTTCTCCACTGCTGGCGAATGTATACCTGCACTACGTCTTCGATCTCTGGATAGAAGCCTGGCGCAAGAAAGTGGCACGCGGCGATGTCACTGTCGTCCGATATGCCGACGATCTTGTAGTAGGTTTCGAAAACCGAGCAGAAGCGGAATGCTTCCTTGAAGCATTCAAGGAGCGGTTGGCGAAGTTCGGTCTGGAATTAAATGCGGAGAAGACGCGGCTGATCGAGTTTGGACGGTTCGCCGCTCCAAATCGGGAGCAGCGTGGCGAGGGAAAAACCGGAGACCTTCACGTTCCTAGGCTTCACGCATTACTGCGGGAAACGGCGGGGCAATGGAGCTTTCATCGTCTGGCGCAAAACGGCCAAAAAGCGAATGGTCGCGAAGCTGCGTGCTATTAAAGCGGAGCTACGTTACCGGATGCATGAGCCGATTGCGTCGGTGGGTGCTTGGCTACAGAAGGTTGTCGTGGGCTATTACCAATACCATGCGGTTCCTGGAAACCTCGATCGGTTGCGGATCTTTGGGCAGCGACTGCGGCGGGTGTGGCGCTTGATTCTGAGTCGTCGCAGCCAATGCGGCATGCTGCCGTGGGATCGGCTAACTCCGATCTTCGCGCGCTGGATTCCTATCCCTCGTGTCTTGCACCCCTATCCGATGGAGCGCTTCATCGCTATTCATCCAAGGTGGGAGCCGTATGCATAAAGGTGCTCGTACGGTTCTGTGCGGGGGCGATCAGCGATGATTGTCCCTACCGCGTCAACTTGACGGCGCAGCGCGGATTGGCGGAGCCAAGAGTTAATGGGGCGGGTTACTTTTCGCGTTTGACGGCTTGGGCAGGCGGCAGCGGTGACACCACGTAGATCTGATCGAGCACTTTCAACATTAGGGCATTCGCTGTCGGTTGTTCGTCGAGCGATACCGTCAGATTCGTCCACACAACGAGTGTCACCTGATTGCCGAGGTCGTAGCCCATGAACGAGTTGTACCCAGGGGTCTCGCCACCGTGAAAGTACATTGTGTTCGGTCCCCAGTGCAGTCTGGCGATACCGTACCCGTACTGTTGACCGTCCGGTTTGCTCGGGTCCTCGGGCTGCGGACTGTCGAACCAGCGGCGCTGATACGTGGCGTTGAGCAGGCGGCCGGTAACGAGTGCCTGGATCCAGGTCGCGAGATCGTTGGCGGTCGAGATGACACCCCCGGCCGCTGCAGCGAAGGAATGGTTCAAGTTCGTGTAGTCCTTGGGCAGAAGGGTGCCGGTCCGGGCAGCGGCCTTTACCTGGGGCGAGTAAGGAGGTGTGCCCACCATAGCGACCGAGGCACTCCCGTACAGGTAGCCGTGCGAGTAGGGATCGGGGATGGTGTTCACGGCGCTGGCGGGAAGTTCGGTGTGCTGCAAACGCAGCGGCCCGAACAATCGGTCCCGCATCGCCTGGGCCAATGGCTTGCCTCCGACCTTTTCAATGATCAGGCCGAGCAGCGCGTAGTTGGTGTTGTTGTAC
>JAOAPP010000250.1 GCA_025462985.1 Bryobacterales bacterium
ACTTCAACCGCAACTGAGTATGAAGCCACGAGGGTTATTGACGGAGCAGGAAGTAGAGAAAATGCTGCAGCTGAAGCGTAGCGATCCTGCCTTCGCCACCATGCGACAGCTAGCAATGCGGTTCCGTGGCATCCTGCAAGGGCGAGACCCGGCCAAACTCGATTCTTGGCTGGACAATACGCACCGATCGGGGCGTGTACGGCTTACGCCGATCCGCCTATACGGTTCGGAATGATCTGGCCGCTGTCCGAAAATGTCATCTGTGAGCGTTGGAGCAATGGGCAAACGGAGGGTCACATCAATTGGCTCAAAACTCTCAAACTACAAATGTACGGCCGTGCCGGAACCGAGCTACTTCGCGCTCGACTCCTTCCTCTTTTCTGCAACGAGCTGCCCAGAAAGTGAGGAAGACCCACCGATAGTGGGGGCGTAGCTCAGTTGGATAGAGCATCAGCCTTCTAAGCTGAGGGTCACAGATTCGATTCCTGTCGCCCCTACCACTTGCAAGCGTTCCCGCCCGGATATAAGCACCCCAGGCACCTGCAGATCCTTAGCAGACTAATCGGGGATTGCTTCGTTCTGTGACAGCGCGAGGTTCACAGGCGTGGCATGCTCTCCAACGAAAACGGTCGAGAGCTGCTCCCTCCCGCCCGTCTTCTTTCCCCGCATTCTTCGCTCATTCTTGCGAGCCGTTGAGTATGGGAAATGCTCCTTGAATGCGTTGATCGGGACTTCAACAAACTTCCATGAGAGGCTAGCCGCTGCTACCGACATGCCGGCGAGAGTCGCGAACCACCAAAATGTGCCGTCTGGAAATTCAACCTTCATGGCCTTTAATGCGTAGAACAAAATGATGCTCATGAAAGGATGCAGGATGTAGATGCCGTAACTTACTTGTCCGACATATCGCACGGGTCTAGCATCAAGCAGAGCGCCGATTGGTCCACCGATAGATCGCGCTGCACGATCAATCAGCCAGATATAAACGAGCGCCAATGCAGTATCTGACCACACTGAAAAGATGCCGTGGTTCGGACGGAGAATATTCAAAGCTAGCAGGAGCGCAAACGCAGGCACTCCAAGCCAGAAACACCAATTTACAAATGTTTTGCGTAATGTCGGATCACCGATCCGCCGATCGGCAAGCAAAGCAAGTATCGCGCCACCTGCAAGGGTGTCCGAGCACCCGATCGCGTAGGAAGATGCCGAATTGCCTAGCCCCAAAGCAAGAAACGCCATCCGGCTCACTGGCCCTATTGCGAAAAAGGCCGCCATGATAGGGAGCAGAACGCGCCGCGGGACAAACAACACGATGAAGGGCCACAGCAGATAGAACTGCTCCTGCAGCGCCAGCGACCAGAAATGGGTGACAGCAGTGAACGGTGGCCGATACAGCTCTAAGTACACATTGGAGAGAAACGTTGCATTCCACCAGAATCCGTCTCGAGCATGTCCCATATTCACCGTTACGGCCCCTAGCAGCAACAAGTAGTAGAGGGGCAGCGTTCGAAGCAGACGGCGAATATGAAAGCGTCCCACGACGCCCCAACGGTTGATATCGTCGCGATACCGCAACAACAGGCCGGTGATGAGAAACCCGCTCAGCATGAAGAACAGGCGGGAGCCGGGATGCTCCGAACTAACGAGTCGCAAGACGCCTTGGTGAGAATGCGTGAAGTGAGTAAGGAGCGTTAGAAGAACCGCAAACGCCCTGAGGCCGTCCAACTGGTCCATACGGTTGGAAACTGGGCGGGATGTGGGAGTGAGTGTGGCCATGAATTAGAAACGTCGCAAGACGGCTAAGAGGCCGCGCGGGTACGACTTATACCGGGGAAATTTAGAGTATAGTGGCGGTAATCCGGCACCTGTCAAGCCCTTGGAGGCGCGACCAGCAGATTTGTAGTACTAGACAAGCCATTCAAAAGCAAGTCGGCGGAAGCTCTCGTGCTCCCTACAGCGAGCAAGACATGTGAAGAAGTGGTTGGCGGTTTGGATGGTGGTTACATCAGAGCCCGACACCGCGACCGGAGCGCAACTTCGAGATTGTCGCCGGCAAAGTGCTTGACCGTGAAGGGAGTGCCACGCGTTTTGCCTTTGTGCGCAATGGAGGTTCCGAGGCAGCGAGAGCGGCCGACATTGCCTTCCGGCAATGCGGAGTCACTGACGCCACTTCGGTCACGATTCTTACGGATGGCGATGCTGGTCTGAGAACGATTCGTCAGCAGGCGGCACCTCAGGCGGAGCACGTGCTGGATTGGTTCCACATCGCGATGAAATCCAGGCTCCTTAATCAGGTTTGCGAGAGGAGTAAACGGTCTGACTGATGGTGGGATTCGCGATTATGCACTGGCTCAGCTTGACCGAGCGAAGTGGCGTCTCTGGAATGGCTACACAAAGCAAGGACTTATCGGCTCGGTGCAGCTCATTCACTGGGCGCGAGCCAAACGCTTCGAGCACATTCCGTCACTAAGCAAGTTCGGGCACGTCCTTTGCAACATGATCCACTACCTGGAATTGAACGCCGATTCTTTGCCCAAGTACGGTAAGAGTCGTCCCTACGATGTGCTCTCATGCTCTCAACCACTTCGTTGCCCACTACAACTCCGCTTCATACTGCCCACTTCGCTATGTAACTAACAAGTCTGGCAGGCGGCTGAAATCCTAAGAAGTGACCTAAAGAGTGTAGGGTACGTGTTTGTTGTATGCGCGGCGAAGACATTCAGCAGCAGGAACTTTTCAGCTACAACTCTTTGGAGAGCGAGTGCCAGCCAACCATCCATTGCGGCCGATTCGGGAGATGGTGGATAAGCGCTGAAATCTTTGGATGAGCACTTCGATGAGATGTATGACGAAGACGGCCCTCGTGCGATGGCACAGGCGAGGCTTCCGCCTGTGCTGGCGATGGAGGCCCAGACCCCGGGGCCGCTCCGAATTCCAGGCGATCTTCAGGCACTGATCCGACGAATGGCATCGGAAAATCCGATCTGGGGCGAACAGCGAATCGCTGATGAACTTCGGATCAAACTTGTTCTTCGCGTCTCTCCGCGAAAGCTTGGCAAGTATCTGGCGCGTGGATCCGGCCCACGCCACACGCCGGATCCGAAGCAGCGCTGGAAAGCCTTCATCCGTAATCAGGCAAAGGACATTGCGGCATGTGACTTCTTCGTAGTCACTGCCAGGTTCCGGTCCTTTACGTCTTTGTCTTAATGGAAATCGCCTCGCGCAAAATCGTGCACCGGAACGTTACGGCCCATCCTTCGGCCGAATGGACGATCCAGCAACTTCGGGAAGCTCTTCCTGGGGACCACGATTACACGCATCTGATCCATGATCGCGATCGAATCTACTCGAAAGAACTGGACTCGACGATCACGGCGCTCGGCGTAAGAGTGCTCCGCACGCCCGTGCGAGCTCCCGAAAGCAAATGCGTTCTGCGAGCGAATCGTTCGCACGATACGGCGGGAGTGCCTCGACTTTGTCGTTCCGTTCTCAGAAGCTCACCTCGGGCGGATTCTTCGGGATTACGTTAGGCATTACAATCACGGACGCCCTCACAAGTCGTTGGGTCCGGGCATCCCCGTACCGATTAGAGCGATGCCGCCAGCACAAACACAACGCCAAGCCATTCCGGCCGGCCTTAAAGTTGTTTCGCGCCCAGTGCTCGGAGGTTTCCACCATGAATACTCCCTCGTAGAAAAGGCGGCCTGGAGGCCCGGCCACATTATTTGCGGACTTCAGCTGGTCAACCTTTCTCCGGGATCACGCGCGCGTGATTGTAGCTTGCGATTTCTTCGTGTCCGTTACAGCAAGTTTCCGTATCCTTAATGTATTTGTCGCGATCGAAATCGTTCAACACTTTTGAGAGTCTTTGTGACGGATCTAAGAATTCCAGGTGATCTTCAGAATGTAGTGGTGAGATGGTTTGGAAAGGAAATTCCGAATGCAGAGAAGCTTCATATGCGGACTCTTGCTCTCCTCTCTACCGATATTGGTAGAAGGTCAGGAGAAGAGGCTGACGGCTGGTGAAGTCCCCGTCGCCGTGACTGCAGCAACTAAAAAGCGGACAGTTTCTGCCGTACTGCGAAAAGCGGGAAAGATAACCCACGACGGTTATCTGGATTATGAGGTCGATTTGGGGAAGGCCGCCCGGAAAGAGATCACACTCAGTTCGGACGGCAACGTTGTAGAGAGGAGTAACGAGCGGTTCTGACTTTCGAGTGAGAGCCGAAGCAGCGAGATTGTGCGCATCCTGGTCGTAGAAGACGAAGTAAAAATGGCGGACCTGATTCGAAAAGGCCTCGAAAGGGACCACTACTCCGTTATGACCACGCATACGGGAACCGATGGGCTTGCCCTTGCTTTGGCGTATCCGTTCGACGCCATTGTTCTCGACGTCATGTTGCCCGGCTTGGAGGGCTTTGAACTGGCGAAGAGGTTGCGTGCTGTGGGTAATGCCACACCGATCCTGTTCCTCACTGCACGCGATACGGAGGACGACCTCGTCCGCGGACTCGACGAGGGCGGTGACGATTACCTGACGAAGCCGTTTTCATTTCGCGAGTTCTCCGCCCGCCTTCGCGCCCTGACTCGCCGGTTCCCACAAACTGCGCCGACGGTCCTCCGCGTTGAAGACCTTACGCTCGAGCGAGCCACGCACCAAGTCTCTCGCGCGGGTCAGCGGATCGAATTAACTCGTACTGAGTACCTGCTGCTGGAGTTCTTCATGCGACATCCGGGGCAGGTGCTGACTCGAGATGTGCTGATCGACGCCGTCTGGGGTCTTTCTGAATCGATCGAGGGCAACACACTCGACACATTTATCAAGCTTCTTCGACAAAAAGTTGATTACGGTTTCGGTCGGAAGCTACTCCAGACAGTGAGAGGTTTCGGCTATAAACTTGGGCAAGCTTAGAAACATCACTACCCGGCTTCCCATTCGGATGCGGTTGACCTTATGGTACTTGGCTTCCTTTTTTGTTGTCCTGTTTGTGTTTGGAGCCGGAAGCTACTATGCCATGCAGGCTAGCATTCTAGAGGAGTTCGACCGTGATCTGAAGCTGAGGATTGTCGGCATTGAGACTTTCCTCGACGATCAGTCTCAATTCGGGACTGAGAAGCTTGGGCACGAACTGCAAGAACACGGACAGTTGCGTCCTGGCGGTGAACTCCTGCAAATCAGCGATGGCTCGGGCAACTGGCTTTTTGCATCCGAGTCAATGCGGCACCTCGGCGTTCGAGCACCAGACAAACTGCCGTTTTC
>JAOAPP010000309.1 GCA_025462985.1 Bryobacterales bacterium
GAATCCTTTCAGCCCATCCCGTCTCCGTCGAGGCACAACGTGAATGTGAAGGTGGGGAACCGTCTGGCTGATCCGGTTATTGATCGCGACAAAGCTGCCTTCCGCATCGAGCGCATTCTCGACCGCACGGGCAAGCAGCTGAGTCATACGCATCATTGGATCCGTGAGTGTCAGAGGCAAATCGGTCAACGTCGCATAGTGCTTTACGGGACACAGCAGCACATGTCCAGGAAAAAGCGGAGTGTTATCCAGAAACGCGATGACGTCCGAATCCTGATAAACGATGTCTGCGGAAATGCTACCGTTCACAATCTTGCAGAAGACACAGCTTTGATCGTTCACTTCAGCAAGTTTAATTCAGCTGAGGAATCGGAGCCTGTTCATAATCGCTGACCTTCCCGACGTCCAGCCTCAAATCGCCGCTCTCCTCGACATCAAACGCCGGAACGAACTTCGCACCCCAGACGATCTCATCATGCCGGTAGGAGCGCCTGGTGTGAACGACCTGTCCAAATGTCTCGTCGAAGCCTTTGAGGAGGATTAATATCTCCGCCTGCATGTCTTTCAAATCTGCGGAGGTCACACCGTATAGCGGGCTTGATTGATCGATAGGATGAACAACGGTCCAGGTCAGCGGGAGAAAGAGTACCTCGCTTCGTTCCAGTGTGAGGGCGGCGAAATTCCGCTGCAGTTTTCCTTCCCGGGATTGCACCGTCATCAGCAGGATCCTGGCGTTCAATTCAAGTATGTTGTTCGAGCGACGGTTGACGACTCTGAACTGCAGGCTAAGTCCGTCTCCGTATGGGGCCACCAGTATCTTGTCGCTGTAGCCGAGACGGGCGGAGGGGCGCGAAAAACGGCCGAACATCAGCCCTGTGATGACAGCGAACCCCATCAATCCCAGCAACGCTTCGCAGGCGGTTGCCAGATTAGCCAGCGGTCCGACCGGATAGATATTGCCGTAACCCACCGTTGTCAGTGTGTGGGTGCTGAAGAAAAACACGTTGACGAATTCCGCAGCAGGAGTCGAAGCACTCGCGCCTTTGAACTTCGACACCCCGACACTCATGTACACCCAAGCGAACAAGAGATTAACCAATGTGAAGGCGAGCAGGACGATTCCTAAGAAGTTCTTCCATGAAGTGCTGATGAGATAAAGATAGGGATGCTGATCGCGTAGCGAAATTCCAACTCGCCTGACGTTGAACTCGCCGTTCTCGCCGATGGAACGCTCGAGCCTGCCGGTGTATTTCTGGGTGAGGCCGGGGTCGAACGAAGGCTGCTGCATACGAAAGAGATCCGTTTCCCGGCCCCTAAGATGCTGTAATCTCGGTCACGCTATGAACTCAGCCGCTCGCAGACCGGAGATTCTGACGCTTTGCCGCCTTTTTCGTCTCACCCGTTTCGGATAGTTGCGCTGGGGCCGCTTTGGCGGCAGGCTTTTTCGGAAGATCTCCCAAACTCTTCTGCAGAGCTTGCATCAAGTCGATCACGGGGGCAAGTTTCCTGGGCGCCGTGCCTTCCACGGATAATCCTTCTCGCTTGGTCTCGATCATTTGCATCAAGCGGCCCTGATACTCATCGTGATACTTGGACGGATCGAAGTCGGCAGCAAGACCTTCCACCAGTTTCTCCGCAAGTGCCACTTCCTGCGGGCGCACGGTAACATTTGGGTCCTTCCGAAACTCAGGCAGCTCGCGCACTTCTTCCGGATAGAACATCGTGTGCAGCAGCAGCCCGTCGGCGTGAGGCCGCACGACCACCGTGTATTCACGCTGGTGCATAGCTACCTTGGCGATAGCGCTGTATCCGGACTTCTGCATCGTCTCGAGCAGAAGATGATAGGCTTTCTTTCCGGCCTCTTCCGGTACCATGAAGTAGGACGCGTCGTAATAGATGGGGTCAATGCCTTCGGCTTTGACGAACTCGAAGATTTCCATCGTGTCGCCGGACGCCGGTGCTATTTTCTTGATGTCATCATCGTTCACGATCACATATCGATCTTTCTCAACTTCGTAGCCCTTCACCAGTTCGCTTCGCTCGACAACGCGGTCGCATCGGGGACAGAAGGTCTGCTGCTTGATCCGGCTGCCACAGACTTCATGAATCTGATTGAAGCTCACACGGTCCGTCCGCGCTGCCGCGAACAGGCGCACTGGAATCGTGATGAGGCCGAAGGTGATGTAGCCCTTCCAAACTGTTGAAGCCATCGTCTTCCTCCCGAAGACAAACGAAGCGCTCGTCAGATCCAGCGAAGAAGGCGCCCAGTTTCGTACATAAACAATATCGTGCAAACATGTCCTTTGCAAGCCGTACTCTGGGGGACACTCACAATATGAGGTCATGAGAATCACCGTACTTTACATTGGCAAAGCCCGGGACATTCACGCGAACGCCATCTCGGCTGAGTTTCTGAAGCGCACCAGTCGCTATGTTGCTTGCGAAGAACGCGAGATCGTGCCGGAACGCTATGACTTGTTCGGCCGTCATGCGGCGGTTCGCAAAATATTTCTCGATCCGGCCGGACGGAATTATAATTCAGCTAAGTTCATTTCACTTGTAAAAAAAGCCGAGGACGAGGCCCAGGACCTCCTTTTTCTCATTGGAGGGCATGATGGGCTGCCGACCGATTGGAAGCCTCGGGCCGACCTCTTGTTATCCCTCTCGCCGATGACGTTTCCACACGAATTGGCTCGAGCCATGCTGTCCGAACAGATCTATCGGGCCTTTGCGACGCTTCGCGGCCATCCATATCCTCGCTGAAAAGTCTCGGATGAATACTCCCCGCTCAAAGTCATTGTTGAAAATCCAGTTGAAAACCGCAGAAACAGAACACATAAATCCGCATCCAGAGTTAGAGGAACACTATGCCCGAGTTACAGGAATTCCTGGTTGACCAATTGAAAGATCTGCTTAGCGCGGAGGGCCAGTTGGTGAAAGCTCTCCCGAAACTGGCGAGAGCCGCTCAGAATCCGAAGCTGAAAGCTGCTTTTCAGAAGCATTCAGAGGAGACAAAAGGGCAGGTCGAGCGTCTGAAGCAGATATTCGAGATCCTGGGCGAATCCGCCCGAGCGAAGCCGTGCAAAGCCATGCAGGGACTCGTCGAAGAGGGGCTCGAACTGTTGGAAGAAGGAAAGCAAAAGGATGGAGCCGTCTCCGACCTGGGTCTCGTTGCAGCGGCTCAGAAGATCGAGCACTACGAAATAGCAGGCTACGGTACGGTTCGTACTATGGCGGAGCAACTCGGTCAGAAAAAGGTGGCGAAGCTCCTGCAGCAGACGCTCAAAGAAGAAGAGAAGACGGATCAGTTGTTGACCCAGCTATCGCCACCCTTGCTGGAACGCGCCAGCATGGTGGGCGAAGAGGAAGAGGAACTGGTAGAAGACTAAATCCGCTGGTGAGTTAGTCGGCAAGCCCGTGTTTGATGGCGAATCGGACTAGCTCGCCAGTGCTGTGCAAATTCAGCTTTTCCATGATCTTGCCACGATGAGAATCCACAGTGTACACGCTGAGATTCAACTTCGTGGCAACTTCTTTGTTGGTCTTGCCCTCGGCGATCAGCTGCAGCACTTCGCGTTCACGGCCTGACAGGAGATCGACCGGGTCGGTGACATCCTTGCGATAATCGTTGAGCAAGGCGCCCGAAACCGCCGGGCTGATGTATCCGTCGCCCTTGGCGACCGACCGGATCGCATTTAGCAGTTCTGTATCGATGGCGTCCTTAAGAATATAGCCCCGCGCACCAGCTTTCAGAATCTCCCGAACATACACCGCCTCCTTGTGCATGCTGAGTACGAGAACTTTGATTCGGGCATTAGCGCTCAGTAAGCGTCGAGTTGCTTCGATCCCATTCACCTCTGGCATCGCCACATCCATCAACACCATGTCGGGACGGAGTTTTTCGGCCATGTCCACGGCGTCGCGTCCATTTGCGGCCTCACCCACGACTTCGAGATCAGGGTGCGCCGAGATGATCAGCTTCAGGCCCTGCCGGACAATGGTGTGATCGTCGGCGAGCAGGATTTTTATAGACCGGTCGGGCACACAACCTCGATCTGAACGCCCTTTCCAGGACTGGTGCTTAAATTGAGAGTGCCGCCGCAACCGTGCGCTCTGGTCTCCATTCCGGCTAGGCCAAGCCCTCCCGCTGATCCCTTCTTTTCGAGCTCGAATCCCGTACCGTTGTCCTGAACCCTCAGTCTCACCTCGTCGCCCTTTCGATCCAAATTGATAGACACGGCCGTTGCCTTCGAGTGTCGCGCAATGTTGGTTAGGGCCTCTTGCGCGATCCGGAACAAGTGCGTCTCGGTCTCGTCCCGCAGGCGCTGGCCCCCGAAGTTACTGTTGAAGCTGACCGACACTCCCGTTCGCACGGAAAAACTATCGCACAAAGACTGGAGCGCCGCTTCCAGCCCAAAGTCGTCGAGAATCGTGGGTCGCAGGAGTTGTGACATATCTCGTACGTCCTTGATGGCCTGATCGACGAGCTGGCGGCAATCGGCGAGACGTTCCTGTTCGGAATCCGGTTCACGCAACGCCGACAGATTGGCTTTTACTGCCGTCAGCGCCTGGCCGAGCTCGTCGTGCAGCTCATGTGAAAACCGCCGCGCGACATTCTCCTGCGTTTCGAGGAATTGATACTGCATCTGCGTCAGTTGGGAAGCCTGCAACTCAAGACGCCGGAACAATCCGGTGGAGGCCCGCACCGCCCACGTAGCGCAGATAAGCGAGAGCACAACGCAGGCACAAAACAGCCACACCGTCCAGCGGAGCAAGCCGTGGCCCTCTTGATAAATACTCTCGCGCAGATACTCTGCCTGTTCATAGGCGGACTCGAGGGCAGTGCTCATCTGGTCACGCGACTGTTCGAGCTGCGTCAGGATCTCTTCGCGCTTTACCACATCGCTTCGTTTAGCCAGTCGAAGCCAGTTTGAATTGAGATCCGCCTGTTCGTGTTCGATGTCGTCGATCGCTGCCTTGGCCATGGCCTGCCGCTCAGCAAAGACCTGAGTATTTTGGTCAATCTGACGGACGGTCCGCAACGCTACAAGCAGCGCGGAGAGCAGCAGTGCGACCGATAAACAAAGGCCCAGCAGG
>JAOAPP010000034.1 GCA_025462985.1 Bryobacterales bacterium
CGGGTGGGGCGCGGGCCGCACCAGAGCTACTGCATTCTGATCACGGGCAAGCTGAATGACATCGCGCGGGAGCGTATTCGCACGGTGACAGAATCGACCGATGGCTTTTACATCGCCGAGATGGATATGAAGCTGCGCGGCCCGGGCGAGTTTTATGGGACCAAACAGTCAGGCATTCCGGGGCTGCGGCTTGGGGACCTGATTCGGGATGCGGAGATCTTGGAAGAGGCCCGGATTGAGGCGCAGAAGCTGGTCAGCGATGAGGAGAATAAGGAAGAGCTGCGGGGCGTGATCCAGTACATCCAGGAGAACTGGCAGCGGCGGTATGCGCTGGCGCAAGTGGGGTAGTGGCGATGCGGGTGATTGGCGGCCGGTTTCGTAGGCGCACATTGAAGAGCGTTCCCGGGATGGATGTTCGCCCCACACCGGATCGTATGCGCGAGACGCTGTTCAACATTCTTGGCACGCGGGTTGAGGATTCGATTTTTCTCGACGCCTACGCGGGCACGGGCGCGGTCGGGATTGAAGCGTTAAGCCGAGGCGCAAAGTCGGCGATTCTGATTGAGCGACGGGCGGATGCGCTGGCGGTGCTGCGGGGAAATCTACGAACGCTGGGCATCGGCGACGAGGCAAGGGTTTTGCGTGGCACTGCATTGGATTTGCTGCCGGACTTGCGCTGCGATATCGCATTCATAGATCCGCCCTATGAGATGACAAAGGAGTATCGCGATTCCCTGCCCGGGCTGGATGCGAGCGGGTGCCAACTGGCAATTGCGCAGCATTTGTCAAAGCTGACGCTCGAAGATGTGTACGGACCGTTCCGGAAGACGCGGATCGTGAAGCAGGGTGACAACTCGCTTAGCTTTTTTGAGCGAGCATGATCTGGATGTCCATGACGTTGGTGCCGGTGGGTCCGGTTTTGACCAGGTCGCCCAGAGTTTCGAAGAACGGGTAGGAGTCGTTGCGCTGGAGGTGGTCGCCGGCGTTGAGGCCTGCAGCCCGCGCGCGATCAAGCGTGTCTCCAGTTGCAATAGCGCCCGCGGCATCAGTCGGGCCATCGGTGCCGTCGGTTCCGACACTGAGGAACAGAACACCGTCCAGGCCTGATATGTCGAGTGCGGCCGCGAGGGCGAACTCCTGGTTTCTGCCTCCTTTCCCGTGGCCGTGCACCGTGACCGTGGTTTCACCCCCAGACAGAATACAGAGCGGGAGCCCGCCGGCGGCCATCTGCGCGCGAAGAATGGCCGTGAGTTGCGCGGCGACTTCGCGCGTTTCTCCGGTCAGGGTGGTGGAGTGAATCAAGGTATTGTAGCCGAGCGCCTGAGCTGCGTTTGAGGCGGCTTCTAGCGCGAGGCGATTGCTGCCCACCACGACTGTGTTCACATTTTCGAAGACGGGATCGTTCGCTTTCGGTGTTTCGGGGACGGCTCCGCGGGCTCCACCAGCCAGAAAAGCTTTGACGGAAGCAGGCTGCCGGTCCTCAAGTTTGTACGCGTGGAGAACTGAGATGGCTTCGTCGAAGGTAGAGGGATCCGGAGCCGCGAGGCCCGAGCCGATGACTGCAGGCGGGTCGCCGATCACATCGGATAGGAGCAGGTTTGAAACGGTGGCCGGAGCGGCGAGGGCTGCGAGCCTGCCACCTTTGAGAAAAGACAGGTGCTTACGAACGGCGTTCAGTTCGTAGATGTCGGCTCCGGCATGCAGCAGCAGCTGAGTGGTGAGCTGTTTGTCTTCGAGGGTAACGGGCGGCTGTGGCGCGGCGAGCAATGCGGATGCGCCTCCAGAGACGGCAAGGATCACGAGATCGCGATGACTCAATGGGTAGAGGATCTCACGTATGCGGAGTGCTGCGCGTAAGCTCTCCCCATCTGGAATGGGGTGACCGGCTTCGATGATTTCCCAATGGGCGTGAGCGTGCGGGGCATGTCCAGCCTTTGTGACGACGATCGCGTGAGCCAGCGGACGGGGTATGCTTTCGGCAACGGCGGTCGCCATCCCCATGGCGGCTTTGCCGACGCTGAGGAGATGGATTCGGTCAAAGTCGCTAAGCGAGATGAGCGTTTGTCCACACCTCAGCTCGCTCGTAGTGGAGGAGAGGTGGCGGTACACAGCTTCGCGGGCATCAGCGGCGCGCAGAGCTGTTTTCAGGATCGTGTGGGCATCGTGGCGAAGATTTTTCAAAGGAGCGCCGCGACGACTTTCATTTAGAAGATGGGGAGGTTCAGGATTCTGCGGGTGACTTCGGCAGGGTCCTGGCAATCGGCAATCACGTGATAATCGGCACGTGCGTAGAGAGGACGGCGGGCTTCGAACATGCAGGCCATGGTGACGGGGTCACAGGCCAAAGGACGGGTGGACAGGTCACCGAGGCGGCTATGGATGACTTCGAGCGAACAATCAAGCCAGACGGTGACGCCATTGTTCTCGACGATCTCCCAATTGCGCTGCTGAACGAAAGTCCCGCCGCCCAGAGCGACCACGCAGGGATTCCCCGCTTCGATGAGCGTGACGCGCTTGCGAAGGACCTCGGACTCGATTTCGCGGAACACGGCCTCGCCCTCTTCGGCGAAGATCTGGGCAATGGTTCGCTGTTGTTCGTGCTCGATATCCTGATCGATATCAAAGAAACACCAGCCCAATTCTTCTGCAAGTGAACGGCCGACGGTGGATTTACCGCTGCCCATGAAGCCGACCAGATAGAGACCAGGTGTTCGCTTCAGCTTCAAGGTCATGAGTCAACGATTTTTATATTAACAGCAGCCCATAATAGGGCATGGCTACGCGGCTTCTTCCCTTATTTCCTCTCTCCGTCGTACTGCTGCCGGCGACGCCGCTGCCCTTACATATCTTCGAAGATCGCTACAAGGAGATGATGGGCGAAGTCATCTCGAACTCAACGGAATTTGGCGTGGTACTGGCGAAGGAGGATGGAATTGTAAACATTGGCTGCACGGCGACTGTGGACCGGGTTCTGCAGCGGTATCCGGACGGACGAATGGATCTGCTGGCGGTCGGTCGACGCCGGTTCCGGATCTTGTCGGTGGACCAGGACAAGTCGTACCTACGGGCCGAGGTGGAGTACTTCAATGATGAGGAAGTGAGTGAGGTACCGGCGGATTTACGGCAGCAGGCCATTGCAGGCTACGAGAAGTTGCGCGCGGTGGAGTCACCGAATGTGATTATCGAGCCGTTGTTGGACGCACCGCAGCTCAGTTTTCAGCTGGCGCAGTTTGTCGGCGATGTGGAGAAGCGGCAGACGGTGCTGTCGATCCGGTCCGAAGTGGAACGGCTGCAGTTTCTTGTGGCAATGCTTCCGGGCTACACGGAGCAGCGGCAGCTGGTGGCCAAGGCGAAGCGGCTGGCTCCGATGAATGGGCATGCCAAGCACGTGGGGGGACGGTGAGGCAGACGTTACGGCAGCAGCTGATTTTCGATGCGGACGACACGCTTTGGGAAAACAACATCTACTTCGAGGCGGCATTCGACCAATTCTGCGATTACCTGGCGCACTCCTCACTTTCGTCGCAGCAGGTCCGTGCCGTGCTGGACGAGATAGAACTGGCCAACTCAAAGATTCACGGATACGGCTCTCGGAATTTCGCGCACAACCTGGCTACCTGTTTTCAACATCTGGCCGAGCGCGACATCTCGGAGAAAGATATGGAAGCAGTAAAGGACTTCGCACATGCAATTCTGGAGCAGCCGATCGAGCTGATCGAAGGCGTCGAGGACACGGTAGCCGAGCTTTCGGAGCGCCACGATCTGACAATTTTCACGAAGGGCGACGTGGAGGAGCAACGATTGAAGATTGACCGTTCAGGCCTGGGTTCGTATTTCTCTCACTCTGCGATTGTTAAAGAAAAGGATGCGCCGGCGTACCGGGCGCTGGCAGATGAGCGCGGGTTTGCAGTGGAGCGAACCTGGATGATCGGGAACTCGCCGAAATCGGATATCAATCCGGCTCTGGCGGCGGGTTTGTCGGCGGTGTACGTTCCGCATCCGCGCACCTGGAGTCTGGAGCGAGAGGATGTTCCGGAGGAGCATCCGAGGTTGTTGCGGGTTGGGAGCGTTCGGGAACTGGTGGACTATTTCTAGCGCCAAATAATTGTAGACTTGCTTCCTTATGAAACGCCTCGTCATGAAACGCCTCGTGGCGATTCTCTTGGTTTGTGGGCAGATTGCTCTGGCAGGCACCACGTCTGTCCACTGGCGGGATCTAGGTTCACTGATTCCAGATAAGAATGTGATTGTCAGCTTGGTGAACGGCAAGTCGGTCAAAGGCAGGACGGCGTCTATTGAACCTGATTCGATCGTCCTCGCAACGCGCGGGGGGCGGGTGCCGGTTCCGCGTCAGTCCGTGCAGGAAATCCGTGTTGCCCGGAAGACAAGTTATAAGTGGCGACTAATCGGCGTGGCTGTTGGCGGTGGAGTGGGCGCAGCCATCGCGATCCCGGTTTTAGCGGAAACGCATAACGAAGGCAGCGGGACCTATGACGCGGCGGCTGCCGGCCTGATCGGCGGGCTGGCGGCCCTTGGGTTCTTCGGCGGCTGGCGAGCGGATCACTCTAGCGATGTGATCACTGTGCTGCCGGACTGAAGCCAGCCAACTCTGCCAAATGGTCAACGCTTCTCGCCGGGCGATAGCTGAGCCAGTTCGATACTCTTCGATTTCTGCCCTGCTCGGCCATTTGCCGCGCTTGGGCCGGAGTAAACGGAATAATGCTGAATGCTGCGCGTTGCCAGTCAACTTTCGACCACACGCCTTTCATCAACCCGCTGTCCTCATGACCTCCCGAGCGGAGCAGGACATGGCCTAATTCGTGGGCCATCGCGTATCCCAAAACGCGGCTGAAGCCCGGCAGCATCCTTTGGCTCACCTCCTCCACACGATCGGCATAGATAGTGATCTGGATACCAGTCCTCGAGCACGGCAAAGAGAAGCCGAGTGTCTGCCGCGATCTGCCGGCCGGGGCATGAGCCAGGACCTGCACTCTCACGATGTCCGGAAGCAGGGGACTAGCGCAGTGGCCCTCGATTAGCGGACTAGCGTCCCTGGTGAGCCGACTCCGTTCGGCTAGGACACCGGCATTCCAGGTCGCCTCGGTCCCCGAGCTTAGCAGTATCTTGCCGGTTACCTTTTCCGCGGTGGTAAGCAACTCTGGCCCGAGCGCCGCGTCGTCGTAGACCACAATGTGAACGGGCCCGAGCAACGGCCCGCTCGCGCCCGACAAGGCGCAGAGGCCAAGGAGCAGTCCACATTTCCGTCCTCCCGTCAGCGTCATTGCGCTTACCTCCTCTTCCAGTCGGTAAGC
>JAOAPP010000322.1 GCA_025462985.1 Bryobacterales bacterium
CTTTCCACGCTTTTTCAAGAATCGACTATCACCGCCATGCTGAAACGCTTACGGACGACTCAACAGGCCGCCTGAGTGTCCGGCCTCCTATGTGGTTCGATTTAGTTCAAAGACACTTTGCGAAGCAGCTTGAAATCCGACAGCATCTGCCCGGTACCGTTCACGACCGAAGACAAGGGTTCATTAGCGAGTGTGATCGGCAAACCTGTCGCGCTGCTGAGCCGGTGGTCCAGCTTCTTCAGCATCGCGCCGCCCCCGGTCAGAATGAGGCCTTTTTCGGATAGGTCGGCGCTCAACTCTGGTGGAATCCGTTCGAGCGCTGTCCGTACCGCATCCACAATCGTCGCTACCGGTTCCTGAATGGCAGCGCGAATCTCCTTGTCGCTCAGAGTGATACGCTTCGGCAGTCCGCTCACCAGGTCTCGGCCCTTGACTTCGAGAACGGCCGGTTCGTCGAGTGCTTCCGCCGATCCGATAGTCATCTTGATTCTCTCGGCTGTACTCTCCCCGATCAGCAGGCCGTGATGGCGCTTCACGTAATCAACGATGGCTTCGTCCATCACGTTCCCTCCCACGCGCACCGAACGCGAATACACCACGCCAGCTAAAGACAACACGGCGATATCTGTTGTTCCGCCTCCCAGGTCAACTACCATGTTGGCGGTCGGCTCCGCAATGGGAAGACCCGCGCCCAGCGCCGCCGCCAGCGGTTGTTCGACAAGAAATACCGCGCTGGCCTTCGCGCGATGCGCCGCGTCCAGAACGGCGCGTTTTTCCACTTCCGTGGTTCCACTCGGCACGCCGATAACGATACGCGGATGAACCAACACCCTTCGGTTGTGGGACTTCTTGATGAAATAGCTCAGCATCCGCTCCGCCGCGGTGAAATCGGCGATCACTCCATCCCGTAGTGGGCGTATCGCAACCAGATTCCGCGGGGTGCGACCAACCATTGCTTTCGCTTCAGCCCCAACAGCGAGTACCTCGCCCGACTGCGTGTTCAAAGCAACCAGGGAAGGCTCGTTCAGAACGATGCCCTTTCCCTGTACGTAAACCAGTGTGTTGGCGGTGCCGAGATCTACGGCGAGATCTGAAGAAAACAGGCGGGTGATTGAACGACAGGTCATATATCGGAACTCTCGGATCTTGTCGAAGGAGAGTGTTGGGCTTTGGCGGTTTCTCTCAGTTTTTTCTGGGAGAGTATCCTGGCGCTTCGGCTCCTCTTCCACGAGTCTTGCCGTGACGACGGAGCGGTTCTGCGCGGTCGAGCCTTGGGTTATCCATTCTTGCAAAGATTTGTGACGAATCTGATAAAATCGCGAAAACGTCAGGGGAACCCCTGCGATGTCACGCTTCAGGCAAGGTTTTTCTATGTCGAAATACCTCGTTTTGTCACGCCCAGTTCTGCTGGCTGTTCTCGTTTGGAGCGCAGTCTTTCCGATAACCGCACAGACCAGTCTCGGCCGTATCTCCGGCCAGATTACCGACCCCGGCGGCGCCGTGATCCCCAACGTGCCCGTGGTCGTGAAAAATGTCGATACCCAAGCTACGCGTACGGCAAACACCAACGACAGCGGGTTCTACATCGTGCCCGATCTGCCGATCGGCACCTACTCGGTAAGCGTCGAGCAGGCGGGTTTTCGACGGCAGGAAAGAACCGCCCTGCAACTCAGCGCCGACGCTCGTCTCACTGTGGATTTCAAGCTTCAGATTGGGGATGTAGCTGAGTCCATCGAAGTGACGGCGCAGGCTGGTGAGGCGATTAACACCACCTCCGGTGAGCTTGCGCGAACTATCGAAACAAAGCAGGTGAACAACCTGCCCCTGAATGGCCGCAATTACACCCAGCTTTTATCGATCGTGCCGGGCGCGGCCGTTACCAATCCCGACCAGTTCGCCGTCACCACCAGCCTCTCGGCAACCTCGCAGACCATCAACGGAAACCGGTCCGATACGAACAACCTGACCGTTGACGGAGCATTTAACCTCGTGGCGGGCAGCAACGGCAGCCTCATGAATAACGTGAGCGCCGAGTTCATCAGCGAAGTGAAAGTGCAGACCTCCAACTTCTCCGCCGAGTATGGACGAACCTCAGGGCCGGCCTTCAACATCGTCACTAGAAACGGCACGAACGAGTTTCACGGCGCGGCCTTTGAATTTTTCCGTAACAATGCCCTGGACGCGCGCAACTTCTTCGCGGCCCAAAAGACAAAGCTGCGCTTCAATGATTTCGGTTACGATTTCGGCGGTCCCATCAAGAAGAACAAGCTCTTCTTCTTTGTCGGGGAAGAATGGAAGCGGCTGCGCCAGCAGGCGAGCCCGACGCGCTTCACAGTGCCTTCAAACGCTCTTTTGAGCGGGAACTTCGCTGGTCAGCCGCAGTTGTTTTATCCCGGCACTAAGAATCCGATCCCGGGAAACAACATCTCGGGTATGATCACACCCGATGGCCGTGCCATCGCGAACGTTTACCGCAAAATGGAAACGCAGGCGCAGAGCTTCAGTGATGCGCCTGTGGGCAATAACATTACGTTTGCGCCGAATAATCCGCTGGACTACCGCGAAGACATCGTTCGACTGGACTACTCGATCAACGATAAACATGCGCTTTATGGGCGCTGGATTCACGACGACAACCAACTCATTGATCCTTTCGGAACGTTCTCCGCCGCAGGAATCCTTCCGACCACGCCCACGCTGCGAATGCGTCCGGGACAAAGTTACCTGGTTGCGGAGACCTGGATGATTTCGCCGCACATCGTGAACGAAGCACGGGCCAACGCAAGCTGGGCTTCACAGCACATTCCTCCCTACGGGAATCTGTGGCAGCGGGACGTTTATGGCTTTCAGTTCCAACAGCTGTATGGAGGCGGTCAGTATGACAACGGGTTGCCGCGCATCCAAATCACAAACTATGCCGGCATGCAGGGACCGACGTTTGCTTTGATGTCGCCGAGCACGGACATTCAGTTTTCGGATACAATCTCGATCACCCGTGGTAATCACCTAATCAAAGCCGGGGCGGTTGTGATCCGTGATCGAGTGGATCAGAACGGCCGTCCGGACTACACCGGCAACATCAATTTTCAGGCGAGCGGAAACACTACCGGCAACGCGCTTGCCGACGCTCTGCTCGGAAACTTCCGCAGCTACACGGAGGCGAGCGCCGATCCCGTCGGCTTCTTCCGTTTCACGCAGCCGGAGTTCTTCGTGCAGGACAGCTGGAAGGCCACCTCCAAACTCAGCCTGGAGATCGGTGTCCGCTATCAATACATGGAGCCTATGTACACGATAGCGAACAACATGGCGAACTTCGACCAGTCCCGCTTCGATCCGGCGCAAGCCGTGCGCGTTACCTCATCTGGCACGGTGGTTCCAAACTCCGGCAATCCCTATAACGGCCTGGTCCGCGCTGGCACCGGAATACCTGCCGATGAGATCGGCCGGGTTCCCGGTGCAGGCAGTTCGCTGTTCCAGCAGATCCCTGCGGGAGCGCCGCGTGGCTTCTATCAATCCGCGGGTCTGTGGGCGCCGCGTTTCGGATTCGCGTATTCCCCCGAAAGCAAAACAGCCATTCGTGGAGGTTACGGCATCTTCTACGACAGGCCGGAAGGAAACGTTATCTTCAGTCAGCTGAACGTACCCCCCATTCTGCAAGTGACCGAATACGACAATGGCAACCTGTCCAACATCACCGGGGGTGCAGCCGGAGCGGGCGTGCTAGGAACCATCTCGGCGCTGAATCCCAATCTCAAGAATGCCTACACCCAGCAATACAGCTTCAGTGTTTCCCGTGAGTTACCGAGAGGTATTCTTGCGGAGGTGTCCTACGTTGGCAACCTCGCTCGCCATCTCAAACGACAGCCGAACATTAATTTTCCTGATCTCACCTTGGTGGCAGCCAATCCGAAGGTCTCCCCCACCGCCTTCAATCCAGATCCGGGATACGGCGCGATCAACCAGTACCAGAGCGACTCCACATCGAACTACAACGCGCTTCAGGTTTACGCCGCCAAGCGCGTCGGAGCCATCTTGACCACCACCGGCTACACATGGTCCAAGTCTCTGGGCGATTCCAGCAGCCAGGGAGACAATCTGGAGGACTGGCAAAACCGGCACTTCAACTATGGTCCGACGACCTTTGACCGGCGTCATATTTTCTTTGCCACTTTTGTGTGGCAGATGCCAGCTCTGCGCCAACTGAACGGCTTCGTTCGAAATACACTTGGGGGCTGGCAGCTCAGCGGAGTGATTCACGTGCAATCCGGCCAGTATTACTCCATCACAGGCAACACGCTCACCAACACCCGCCGGGCAGACTACGTTGGAGGACCAATCACGGTCTCCAACCCCGGCCCGAATCATTGGTTCAACACGGCCGCCTTTGCAGCCGCAGCGCCGGGACGCTATGGGAACTCAGGCACCGGCATCGTGGAGGGCCCGGGACTGCAGACCTACGACCTCTCGCTCGCAAAGCACTTCGTATTCCGGGAACGCTTCGACATGAAGTTTCAGGGCGACTTCTTCAACGCCCCGAACATCGCGAACTTCTCGACCCTGAACACCGTGGTGACAAACACCTCCAGCTTCGGAACGTTGTCCGCCGCCTATCCGCCGCGCAACATTCAGCTCAGTCTGAAGCTGGCGTTCTAATGTTTCTGGCGTGCTTCGGCCGGGGGTGCTGCACAGCGAAGGCACGCCAGAAAGCGCCGATGACTCCTGCCGCCAAACGCTTCGAATCCTCCGCCGACTTTCGGAGAAAACCGTAGGAGTGAATGATAGGACCGAGAAGCACGGTTCCGCTCCTACGGGAACGAGAATTGGGAGTTCGACGGCAAAGGCCTGATGCAAGTAAGACATGCATGCTTCAACGGCCTTCCCATCAGAGAATCCGACCGTAAGTATCACTGGCGTCTCGGACGCCGTCCGGACGAACATTCCGGATTGAGCCATCTGGGCCTCTAAGTGTAACTGAGCTACCACCGGGCCGAGAACGAGCTCGACAACAGACCCGAGCTTCCCGAGACACGTCCCCTCGAGATTGGTTGGCTACGCCGCCGCGACCGCCACTGCTCCTGCCGTCTTGAGCTCCCACTGCTTACTTTCCGGCGCGGGCCCCCTTCGACAGCCACTTATCTCGCAACCGGAGGAACGGCCTTTCGATCAAGCTGAACGTAACAAACGAGATCAACGCCGAACACGCTATCACCGTTGCGAACGCGACGCCAAACAAAGTCGGGCTCGCTACGTGCGTCGCTACGTACCGCTGTACGTACGGCGCTATGGCATCGATGATCACCGGGTGGTTGAGGTACATACCGAATGACAGTCGGGACAGAACGTGGAATCCGCGCCAGCTTGCATGCCTGTTGGCCTTCGCGTTGTGCAGCCCGAACACAGCCAACCCTCCATAGATGAGTGCCAGGGAGGTGTACGAAAGTTCAATGTGGTCCGTCACTCTCGCTAGCACGCCGACGGCAATCATACTGATAGACAACGCGACAGCCACACGTCGCATCTTCAGAACGTAGGGATACGTCG
>JAOAPP010000368.1 GCA_025462985.1 Bryobacterales bacterium
GGCGCGACGTGCAGTTGCGCCAGTAACGAGCTACTCGGGGAGGACGGTAGTTCTATTGCAATCGCGGTTCCAAACTGCTTCCGGTAAATCACCTAATCCGATGTACTGTACAAGCCCTCAAAACATCAACGAAAACGGTGATCCGCGTGGGTAGCGGCGCCGCGACTCGGGGTTGTTGCGACTTGGGCAAACCTCAAATTCAGTCAAATAGTGGTAATTATTTTCCTTGAGGAGAATTCCGGTCTCCTGTCTTACGCCCTAGCAGAGTCAAGACGAACTAAGCCGCCCATGGACGGCCCTCCAGCCTCGTGGCCGAAGACGGCCGACGGCGAGTGCCACACCCGAAAGACAACGCCGGAACCAACCGAGGCACCGGCGACTCCCAACGGCGGTGGAGCCCCATGCGGTCATTCGTGGCACAAGATACTGGGGGAGATAGCAAAGAATTCCATGCGGTGAAACCGCTCCGTGAATGTGCAGCCAGAGCGGAAGAGTCGGACTACGAGAGTGGGCTTTCGCGAAATAGGTCCAGGGCTTCATCTACAAGCGACGCGCGGAATGGTTGAACCCACGTCAAGGCAACTCCGCATCTTCTTGCAAAGCAAGAAGCTGATTGGATAAAGGAGATCATCATGCTGCCTTCGCTTACTGCGCTCGATACCCTCTTTATTGACCCGTGACGCACGTCACCAGCACAGAAGAAGCCGGCAAGGCTTGCCTCGAGATGGAACGGCGATCCGGAAGAGAGCCGGACTGGAAGTCAGTTATTCTGAGTTCCCGATGATGAAGTCTCCTCTCCCAGGCTCGAAGACACGGCGCCACATTCACGTCCGAGGCATCGTGCAGGGAGTCGGCTTTCGGCCTTTCGTTTTCAAACTCGCTACATCGCTCGGGCTGACCGGCTTTGTCTTCAACTCCTCTTCCGGCGTTACGATAGAAGTCGAGGGCAGCGTTGCCTCGATTCGTGAGTTGATCAACAGCCTGGAACACGATCCTCCGCAGCTCGCGTCGATTCGCGAGGTCACCATCTCCGAAATAGAAACTTTAGGGAGCTCCGGATTCCACATTCTTGAGAGCCGGCAAGAGGTCGGTGAGTTCGGCCTGGTCTCTCCAGACGCGGGCACCTGCGACGCATGCTGGCACGACTTCGGAGATCCCGCGAACCGACGCTTCGCCTATCCCTTCACGAATTGCACTCACTGCGGTCCGCGCTACACCATTCTCCAGGACATTCCCTATGATCGCGCGAAGACAACGATGTCCGGCTTCATCATGTGTGAAGCCTGCAAGGCCGAGTATCGCGATCCGGACGACCGGCGCTTCCACGCTCAGCCCAACGCCTGCGCGGTCTGCGGTCCATCGTTATGTCTGGTCCGGAGCGGCTCGTCGCCGGCCGACTGTTCGTTTGCGGCGAAGGATTCGCTGCCCACTATCCGAACTGCGAGGCAACTTTTGCGCGAGGGCAAGATCCTTGCGGTCAAAGGATTGGGCGGTTTTCTGCTGGCTTGCAATGCGGGCGATGAGGCTGCCATCGGCGAGTTGCGCAGACGAAAGCGCCGTCCGTCGAAGCCATTCGCCTTAATGGTGCGCGATCTGAATGGAATTCGCAACATTTGCGCGGTTTCACCTGAAGATGAAGCAGCACTGCGGCATGTTCGCAGGCCTATCGTAGTTTTGCCACGCATCTCAAGGGGAGACTCGGCAGCAGGCGTTCTGCCCGACATCCTTGCACCGGGGAACAACACGCTTGGCATCATGCTGCCCTACACGCCGCTCCACTATTTGCTCTTCAGCGACTCGTCGGAATCGGCTTCGGAGTTTCCTGCGCTGGTTATGACAAGCGGAAATTTAAGCGAAGAGCCGATCGTGGTCTCGAATGCGGAAGCGCTCCTGCGTCTGTCGGGCGTCGCCGATTGGTTCCTGCTGCACAACCGCGATATTGCGACCCGGGTAGACGATTCAGTCGTTCGTGTTCATGAAGGAAAGCAAACCGTGTTGCGCCGTTCGCGCGGCTTTGTGCCGCAGAGTATCGATCTCGGTATTGAGCTGGAACAGGTCTTAGCGGTGGGGGCCGAGCTGAAGAATACGTTCTGCCTCACGCGGGGTAGCCACGCTATTCTCAGTCAGCACATCGGTGACCTGGAGAATTACGAAACCATACTCTTCTTCGAGGAGACCCTGGAGAAGATGAAGCACCTCTTCAAGGTTTCACCGAGGGTCATCGCGCACGATCTGCATCCCAGCTACCGTAGTACGGCCATCGCGCTCGCCTCCGGGATTGAGCGCAGATTTGCGGTGCAACATCACCACGCACATATCGCCAGTTGCATGGCGGAACATCACCTTCGCGGAAAAGTGATCGGCGTCGCGATGGACGGCACTGGCCTTGGCTCCGATGGCGCCATCTGGGGCGGCGAATTTCTTGTGGCGGATTATGGCGGCTTCGCGCGCCGCGCCCAACTGCGCTCGGTGCCGCTACCCGGCGGTGATGCTGCGGTTCGTCAGCCCTGGCGCATGGCCCTCAGCTATCTGCGGGATTCCTTTGGCTCCGAGATTCCCGACGATCTTGGCTGTTTTCGAGCAGTTCCCACAATGCAGCTAAACGTTGTCGACGCCATGCTCTCCCGCCGTATACAGACCATCCAGACCTCCTCCTGCGGGCGGCTGTTCGACGCGGTAGCGGCTTTATTAGGACTGGGTTCCGAGGTCACCTTCGAGGGACAGGCCGCCATTGCACTGGAGATGGCGGCTGACCCGAGCGTCAGGGATCGATACGAGTACGACCTGCAGCAAGGGGAACCGCTCGTGGTCGATCTTCGTCAAACCGTCGTGGCGATCGTCAGAGATGTGGTCAGGGGGCGGCGTTCAAACGAGATTTCCGCCTGCTTTCACAACACGCTCAGCACTGCGATCGTCGAAGTCTGTTGCCGCATCCGCAAGAGCGACGGACTGGATCGCGTATGCCTGAGTGGCGGGGTGTTCCAGAATCATCTTCTGCTCGGGCTTACGGCAGCGCAGTTGCGGCGTTTGGGATTTGGAGTATTCTTACACGCGATGGTGCCTGCGAATGACGGCGGTATTTCGCTTGGACAAGCCGTGATCGCAAACGAGTTGCTGCGTCAAAGAGGCTGACATGTGCCTGGCTATTCCTGGCAAAGTGGTAGAGACCTACGATCAACGCGGTCTGCGCATGGCCAAGGTCCAGTTTGGCGGCATAGCCCGCGAAGCATGCCTGGAGTATGTGCCGGAGACTCAGGTCGGCGAATACGTTCTGGTGCACGTCGGCTTTGCAATCAGCCGAATCGATGAGGCCGAAGCGGAACGCACATATCAGGCGCTGAAAGATCTCGATCAACTCGCCGAATTGGAGTCCCCTGTCGTAGAGGAGATCGCCGAGACGGACGAGCCGACTTATCCAGCCTGGATGAACACAGGAGGGAACCGTTCATGAAATATCTTGATGAATATCGCAATGGGGATATCGCCGCAAAAATTGTTGCCGAGATGCGTCGCGTCCGGACACACCCGTGGGTTTTGATGGAGGTCTGCGGCGGCCAGACTCACTCGATTGTCAAGAACGGCCTCGACCATCTGCTGCCGGAGGGCATCGAACTGGTCCATGGTCCGGGCTGTCCGGTTTGCGTTACGCCGCTCGAGATGATCGATAAGGCGCACGCCATTGCGCGCTCGTCCGATGTGATCTTTTGCTCGTTCGGCGATATGCTGCGCGTACCCGGCTCCGATGGCGATCTATTCTCGATCAAGTCGCAGGGAGGCGACGTCCGTGTCGTGTACTCGCCGCTGGACTGTTTGAAGATTGCCCGCGCCAATCCGGCGAAGCAGGTTGTCTTCTTCGCCATCGGCTTCGAGACGACGGCTCCGGCCAATGCCATGCTGGCGTGGCGAGCCCGTGAAGAGCAGGTGAACAATCTCTCGCTGCTGGTCTCGCATGTGCTGGTACCGCCCGCGCTCGAAACAATCCTAAGCGCCTCCGGGAATCGCGTGCAGGGCTTCCTCGGTCCGGGTCACGTCTGCGCTGTCATGGGATACAGCGAGTATGACCCAATCAGCGCCCGCTATCACGTTCCCATCGTCATCACGGGGTTCGAGCCGATCGATATCCTCGAAGGCACACTGATGACGATCAAGCAACTGGAAGAGGGACGCGCTACAGTTGAGAATCAGTACTCGCGCATACTGGATCGGCAGGGCAATTTGCCGGCGCAGAAGCTGATCGATAAGGTGTTTGAGGTTGGCGACCGCAAGTGGCGCGGCATCGGCATCATCCCGATGAGCGGCTACCATCTGCGCGACGAGTTCTTTCGCCATGACGCCGAAAAGCTCTTCGATGTAGGGGAGATCGCCACGCTGGAACCTGAGATCTGCATCAGCGGAGAAATTCTGCGGGGGATCAAAAAGCCCCACGACTGTCCCGCCTTCGGAAGGCTTTGCAATCCGCAGCATCCGCTCGGTGCGACCATGGTCTCGGCTGAGGGAGCGTGTGCCGCGTACTATGCCTACGGCCGTCACCTAAATCCGCAGGGAGCCGACCAGCTCCATCAGATCGTTGCCGGACACACGCCGCATGACGGCGCCGTCCAGTCGCACGAGGAGCGCGAGTATTCTCATGGCAGCCGCTGACGATGATTTGAAGTCAGAAGAAAACAATTCCGCCGAAAGTCTGACGCCCTTCGGCACGTGCCCATTACCCATCTTCGATCACAAACGGATTGTGCTTGGCCACGGTAGCGGCGGCAAGCTCACGGCCGACCTGATCGACAAGATTTTCCTTCCCGCGTTTCGCAATCCCACGCTCGACAAGCTCGACGATCAGGCTGTGCTGACGATCGGCGGAGCGAGGCTCGCTTTCACGACCGACTCCTTCGTCGTCACCCCGATTTTTTTCCCGGGCGGCGATATAGGGCGGCTCGCGATTCACGGGACGGTGAACGATCTGGCGATGAGCGGCGCCCGGCCGCTGTATCTCTCTGCGGCTTTCATCCTTGAAGAAGGTCTTGCGGTCGATGATCTGCGCCGTGTCGTCGAATCCATGCGGGTTGCCGCGGCTGAGGCCGGCGTACAACTCGTCACTGGCGATACCAAGGTCGTCAACCGCGGCAAAGGCGACCAGATCTTCATCACGACGACCGGAATCGGCGTGATCGAACATGAATTCAGTATCTCTGCCGATCGCGCGCGTCCCGGGGACAAGATCATCCTCAGCGGCACCATCGGCGACCACGGCATGACCATCATGAGCCAGCGCGAGGGTCTCGAATTCGAGAGCGCCATCGAGAGCGACTGCGCATCGCTCAACGGTCTGGTGGCGGAGATGCTTGCGACCACCTCGACAAGGGGGGACTTCATTCACACGTTGCGCGATCCGACACGCGGCGGCGTTGCGACCACGCTGAACGAGATTGCCAAACACGCCAAGGTCGGCATGATGCTGGATGAGCGCACGATTCCTGTGCGCGAGTCGGTGAAGGGTGCGTGCGAAGTTCTGGGGCTCGATCCTCTTTATGTGGCGAATGAGGGTAAGTTGCTTGCTCTAGTTACCGCCGAAATGGCTGACGCCGTTCTCGAACGCATGCGGCAGCATCCGCTGGGTCAGGATGCAGTCATTGTGGGCGAGGTCGTCGAAGCTCATCCGGGCATGGTGCTGATGAAGACCGAGATCGGCGGCACGCGTGTTCTTGACGTGATGTTCGGCGAGCAGCTTCCTCGGATCTGCTAATCGACGACATACGTTTCCGAGCCTTTGTTGGATGCTGAAAAGAGTACGAATTTTGCCCAGAAAAACTCGAAAATATATGGTTTCCAGTGTTTGACAGCCACCTCCAACCGGCGTAGTGTCGATGTCGTTCGAGACCTGCCGTAGCCGCGTGCTACGAGCCGGATCGTAGGCTCGATCTCGCGAAGGTGGTCAGGTATGCCCTGCTTCTACCATTCCGCTCCCCAAACCTCAGATCACAGTTCCCATGTTGCGATTCGTCTGCCGCAGCAGGCGGCTCGTGGCTCTTCCCAGACCCCGGCTGCGAGTCGCTTCGCGGGGCAGGTCACAACCCCGGGCCCTAGGAGAAACCAATGGCTGAACCGGTAAGCAAGATCACCAAGCCTTCACCCGTCTCTGACGTTCACATTCTCTGGATTACTGCGGGTCTCAGTTGCGATGGCGACAGTGTCTCCGTCACCGCGGCCGAACAACCGAGCATTGAGGACGTCCTCCTCGGCGCGATTCCCGGACTCCCTAAGGTTCATCTTCACAATCCGGTGCTCGCATACGAGAACGGCGACGAATTTATGCAGTTTTTCTACGACGCAGAGAAGGGTTTACTCGATCCCTTTGTCCTCGTAGTCGAAGGGTCCATCCCTAACGAGAAGATCAAGGCGGAGGGCTACTGGGCGGCCATGGGCACGAACCATGAGACAGGTCAGCCCATTACCACCTGCGAGTGGATCGACCGGCTCGCCCCCAAGGCGCTGGCGGTCATCGGCGCCGGCACCTGCGCCACGTACGGCGGTATCCACGCCATGGCCGGGAACCCGACCGGCGCCATGGGCCTGGCCGATTACCTGGGTTGGGACTGGCGCTCCAAGGCGGGTCTGCCCATCGTCAATGTGCCCGGCTGCCCTGTTCAGCCGGACAACTTTATGGAGACCGTTCTCTACCTGCTTTACCAGGTCGCCGGCCTTGCGCCGATGATCCCGCTCGATAAGCAGCTTCGCCCCACGTGGCTCTTCGGCAAGACAGTTCATGAGGGCTGCGATCGCGGCTCCTATTACGAGCAAGGGGACTTCGCCACCGAGTATGGCTCTTCGAAGTGCCTCGTCAAGCTGGGCTGCTGGGGTCCGGTGGTCGACTGCAACGTTACCAAACGTGGCTGGATGCGCGGCATCGGCGGCTGTCCGAACGTCGGTGGCATCTGCATCGGCTGCACCATGCCGGGATTTCCCGACAAGTTCATGCCGTTCATGGATGAACCGCCCGGAGGGATGCTCTCCGCCACGCTCGTCAGCGGGTACGGAAAAATGATTCGCGCGCTCCGCGGAATAACGAATGCCACTGTGAACAAGGAACCGAAGTGGCGCCATAACCGTCCGGAACTCACCACTGGCTATCGTCCAGACCGACCCAACACCTACTAACGAACCCCGAAAGAGGACAATAGCTATGGCAACGTTTCCCGATACCATTCCCGAACTCGAGGAGAAGCAGCGCAATCTGGTCGAAATGAACTGGGACCCGATTACCCGCATCGTTGGCTCGCTCGGCATCTTTACCAAGATCGACTTCGCCAACAAGACCGTCGCCGAGTGTCACAGCACCTCGTCGATTTTTCGCGGCTACAGCATCTTCATGAAAGGCAAAGACCCGCGTGACGCCCACTTCATCACCAGCCGGATCTGCGGCATTTGCGGCGACAATCACGCGACCTGCGCCTGCTACGCGCAGAACATGGCCTTTGGTGTCCGGCCTCCGGCGCTTGCCGAATGGATCATCAATCTCGGCGAAGCGGCCGAGTACATGTTCGACCACAATATTTTCCAGGACAACCTGGTAGGCGTCGACTTCTGCGAGCAGATGGTCAAGGAGACCAATCCATCCGTCTGGGACAAGGCGCAGAAGACCGCC
>JAOAPP010000054.1 GCA_025462985.1 Bryobacterales bacterium
TATCAAGAACTTGGGACGGACATTAATTTTCCAGGGACGAACCGCGCGGGATCAGTGACCAATGGACAATCCCGACGCCGGAACACCCATTCAGCAGCCAATCCGCATATTGAAATTGGAATTGTCGCCCTGGATTCAGCAGAGCCGAAGCATGGTCATAAAGGCGCAAGCTGGCTCGGTTGGAAGGCGCGCCTCTGGACCTTAAGCCAGAACTGGCGATGCTCCGCAATAAGTCTCAGTCTGCCGCTACCCCTCCGCGCCGGGGCAAATGGTTGCAACATACCGGCTGAATGCCTCATCGCCACGAGCCTTCGCGAGCCCCTGCAATTGCCCGATCTGCATGGGCGCAAGCTGGTTCGACGGGACACACCCAAAGGTCCGCACATCCGCGGCAAAGCGTTCTGGCGCATCCGCAAGGCTGTCGCGGCCGCTCAGACGAAATGAGATCGGCGTCAATGGACCGAACATCAGCGGACAGGCCAGCTCTGGCCAGCTCTCCAGCTCTGGCTCCACTCCGGCAGCCCGGGCGAACAGCGTCGCCATGGTGTCGGTGAACACAGTCTGCGGTGTGCCGCGACGTGCACGATATGCCGCAACACCCCTTTCGAGCTCATCTTTCGAAGGCGCAGCGATTGCTCCGCTCATGGTGTACGCGATCCAGCGTGCCTGCAGCTCAAGCACCGGATAGTACGGTCCAATCTGCTCGTACAATCCGACGAAAGCCAGGCCCCAAAGCTCCGGATGGAAGGTGAAGTTGCAGAGATCGATATGCTGCGCATCGACATCCAAGGTCTGCCGCAGATCATCGCTCAAAAACGGAAGATCAAGGTGGTAGCCGGTACCAAAGACTATGCCGTCGAAGTCCTCGGCGCTCCCATCCACGAATCGCACCGTCCTGCCGTCCACTGACTCGGTCCACGGCTTGATGGAGATTCGGCCTTCAGCAACGAGCGGCAGAAAGAACTGGCTCATTGTGATGCCGGCCTCGAAGACATCGTCCGCCGGTTTGGGAGCTCCAAACTGCTCCGGAATCCCCGCCACCGTAAGCAAGTATTGTTTAAAGCCGGCGCCAACTGCGGCCATGGGAAACCACTCTTTGCTCAGCGCGGAGAAGCGGGTGAACGCCATGTGGTCCAACGGTACTCCGTTGACAAGCTTCGGCAGAACATAGCGCTGCCGGCGATTCGTGACCACAACGCGCGCAGCACCGAGACCGGCCAGGTCGCTTGCGATCTCAACCGAACTGATAGCACATCCGCCGACCAGCACCCGCAGACCGCGATAGTCCTCAGGACGCTTGTAAGAAAAGGTATGGTTGACGCCAGCCTTTCCTGAAAACGTCTGGAGTCCGGCCACCTCGGGAATCGCGGGCTTATGGTAGCGGCCCGTCGCAACCACGACCCGCGCAAACCGCTCCTCGCCCGCATCCGTCCCGAGAATCCAACCATCCGCATCACGGCGAAGTTCGCGTACCGGTGTCTTGAATCGGATACGCCGCGTCAGATCGAACATCTTCGCGTAGCGTTCGAGATACTCGCCCATCGCCTCATTCGTGGGGTAGGTGGGCGTGCCTGCATCATGCGGCAGGTCGCTGAACGCGGTCATAATGCGGCTGGTATTCGTGCGCATACCCGGCCATACTCCGCTGTGACCTGGATCGCCGCTCCATTGGCCGCCGATTCGACTACCCTGCTCAAATAGAACCGGCTCGAAGCCCTCCGAGTTCAGGTACCGCGCCGCAACCAGTCCCGCAGGGCCTGCCCCAATAACGGCTACTGTTTGCACTCGACACACTCCAATCCTCAGTCCGGAGGCCGACTACCCGTTAATTCGCGCCTATGGATTTTTGAAATAGCCCCTTGAAATTGCCCGGCCATTCTAATGCATCGATACGAACTTCTTGCGCCGCTGCCGCACGCGACGAGACTACTGCATCGGCACGAACTTTCCCTCGCACCTGAAGGCAGTGTCTTGGCCGGCCCCGCCCGGCGAGTTCGACGCCTGTTTTGCTCGAACCACCTTAAGATCTGTTGCGCTGAAGTCGAGATTGGTTCCGAGTGGCCCCAGCGTTACCGTGGCAAAATGCCCATGCACCTGCAGCGGGGTAATTCCGTCGACCCGCACCCCATCGAGCGTCACCTCCGTGCGATGCTCCTCGTTCAGCCCCGCAATTAAAACATCCCCCGGCGTCGTATCCACCACGTTGCGAATCCTAATCGCCTTGTAGTCCGGAATCCGATCCCCCGTATACTTCGGATCCTCAAAGCCTTCAGTCGTCTGATTGGCGTAATAGGGGCTGATGGCAATGGGATTCTTCACACCGCGCATGCAGATGTTCTGGTACGTCAGATCGTGCACCGGCCCTCCGCGCGTCACGTTGCTCTTGATGCGGATACCGCTCGTCGTATGGTCCTCCGTCAACCCATCTACCAGCAGATAGCTATCTCCGCTATAGGTCTCGCTTCCGATCGACATCCCATGGCCCGAGTAGAAGTGGTTGTCGAGCACGCTCATGTGCGTCGTGCCCGTCTTGATCGCGATATTGTCGTCGCCGTTATCGATCCAGCAATGCGCCACCGTAACGTTGGTCGAAGACCCGGGATCGATGCCGTCGGTATTCCGCGCGTCCATTCCTTTGGTCGTCGGGGTCAGCAGATGAACGGCCCACGCCGTAAAGCCGTTGGTCTGGTTCACGCTGACGTGGAAGTTCGTCGAATTATGCAGCGTGATCCGGTAGAGCACCAGGCCATCGGCATGGTTCGCCACTATCATCCGTGTCGTAAAGTATCGTTCATTCTTGGGCTCTGCCTTGCGTGCCATCTCCCACCAGCTGTATTCCTTGCCCAGGAGCTTCGCGTACCCGCGCCCGTCGATGACTCCGTCGCCCATAATGCCAACGTCTTTGGCATCATTGATACTAAGGAACGGCCTGCACCCTCCGGGGGCCGGCGCCGGACGCTGGGGCGCAGGAAATACCGCCGGCGGCGCACCCGTCGCAATTGTGCCGCACAGCCCGGGGGTCGACCCCTCCGTCTTGACTTCATACGCAGCAGGATCGCGCGACCCGAACAGCGTTACGCCTTCATCGATCAGCAGCGTCACCCCGGCCCGCATCTCGAGGGGCCCCGACAGAAACGCGTTGTTGCCATCCGCCGGCTTCAACTCCACCGCCATCCCTGGCTTGCACTTGTCCACCGCACTCTGGATGCGGGCAGTATCGAGCTTGCTCTCATCCGCGTCAGTGAGCTTATCGCCCATCGCGCGAAGCTGCGCCGGAAGTTGCGTACACGATGCGGGAATCTTAGGTTCGGCCACCTGCCGGGTGTCCTGCGCTCTCATCGTCGCCGCTATCGGGAACAACAGCATCGCGACGACGATCCGCGATGTCACATCATGGACACGCACGCCAAACCGATTCCGCATCATCTGGTCCTACCTCCGCATTCTGCTGAGTCAAACTAGCACAAGCGACAGGTGAAGGTCACGGCATCACGGAATGTGAGTACGATCGAAATCATTTGCGTCCAGATCGTCTTCGTCGACCAGCAGTGTGGGCCATATCAATATGGCGAGAGACGAAACTGCAATTAATATCTGCAACGCAGGATGCACAGCATGAGACATGGAGTGCCTCTTTCTTCGGAGCGCTCGAGTACCTCTCCTTACACTCTCTGCATCGGCGACGTTGCCCGGGTCTTCAAATCAAAGCAGAGATCGAAGTGGATTTTTTCTCATTGGCTTCCGGTTCGGGAAATTTCGTCCACAATCATCCAAAAGTGGTACCCGGAAAAGCGAAGAGGCCACCCGGCAACAGGGCGGCCTCTTCTTTAGGGAGAATAGTTCCAACGGAGGCAAAGCCATCAGAACTTTCTGGCGAAATACTAAGTTTGGCAAAAT
>JAOAPP010000431.1 GCA_025462985.1 Bryobacterales bacterium
GGCTGGTTCACGGCGACACTTTGGATTGACCGGTGTTCAGAAGGCGTGTTTCTGGGCGGGATGGTTCAGCCTCACGGCGGCGCTCCTTTCGCCTTTGCATCCGTTGGGCGAGGTTTTATTTTGGGTGCACATGGTTCAGCATGAAGTGCTGATGCTCGTTGCGGCGCCGCTGCTGGTGGTGTCGCGCCCGCTTGTCACTTTCCTGTGGGGGCTGCCGTTCGAATGGCGGCGTACGCTTGGCCGCTGGTCCAAAGCGAATCCGGTTCGCAGTTCATGGCTGTGGCTGACTGCGCCGTTGACGGCGTGGTGCATTCATGCGCTGGCGATCTGGCTCTGGCATGCACCTGCTCTTTTTCAAGCAACTCTCCGGAGCGACCTTATTCACACAGCGCAGCATCTTAGCTTCTTCCTGTCTGCCCTGCTCTTCTGGTGGGCGCTGTTTTATGCGCATGGACGGCGCGCGTATGGAAGCGGCGTGCTTTATATTTTCACGACGGCTGTGCACACCGGAATTCTTGGAGCACTGCTGACCTTTGCTCCGCATGTATGGTACCCGGCATACAGCAACACTACACAGGCTTGGGGATTCACTCCTTTGCAGGACCAGCAGATTGGCGGACTCATTATGTGGGTTCCGGCGAGCCTGGTTTACCTGGCGGCCGGCCTTGCTCTGTTTGCGGCGTGGATGAAAGAGAGCGACGCTTTGCTCGAAAGGGCTACCCGTGCGAACTAGAGCGCTCATCGGAACCATCGTTCTGTCTGCTGCGCTGGGGGCGACCGGTTGCAGCCGCAGCACACAGGCCGAACAAATTGCGATGGCAGCGACCGGCGGAAGCGCGGCGCGAGGAGCCGCTTCCATAGCGCGCTATGGCTGCGGATCGTGCCACATCATTCCGGGTGTTTCAGGAGCGTCTGGACTGGTGGGGCCGCCGCTTTCAGGCATTGGGAACCGCATGTACATTGCGGGAGTTCTGCAGAATACGCCTCCGAACATGGTGCGCTGGATCGAGAACCCGCCGGGCGTGGACGAACACACGGTGATGCCGAACCTCGGCGTCACTCATCGGGACGCGATCGATATTGCGGGGTATCTGTACACGCTGAAGTAAAAGCGCAGCGCCTGTAATCGAGACGAAACGCCATCGTTATACGGCTGTTTTCGAACGCACCGCAACATGAGTGGTGGAGGTGCAGATGCATCATGTGCCAGGCCGCTTTCGGGTTTGCGTACCCGCAGTCAAAGGCTGTGCCGACCATGCAAGGGCGTTGGAAAGAAGTCTCGCGGGTGTTCGAGGCGTCAGGCAGGTGGAGTGCCGCACGGTGACCGGCAGCGTCATCGTTCATTACGATCCGTGCACTGCGGATGCGGCAGCGCTCCTGCGCTCGCTAGGGGCTGAGGCTCTGGCCGGCAGACGGGCGACCATTCGCAGCCGTTCCAACCAGATTGCAGCGAAAGCTGCCGAGGGGATTTTTTGGTTCGCGCTCGAGAAGGCGGCTGAACGCGCGTTGCCGCTGCTGCTAGCCGCGGTGCTATGAGTACCAGCCAGGGCGGATAGAGTTCAAGCTGGCAAGGATTGCGGAGCCGTTGCTCAGCACCGCAGCGGCATTGGGACTCAATACGCCAGTGGGGATGGCGAGCAGGAAGGCCAGCGCATTCAGGCCGGCGATGATGGCGTAGTTCTGACTGATTCTTCCCATTGCGCCGCGTGAGATTTCGATGGCTGTGATGAGCTTCCAGAGATTGTCTTCCATCAGCACAACGTCGGCGGTTTCGCGCGCCACATCGGCCCCGTGCTTCATGGCGATTCCGACGTCGGCGTAGGCAAGAGCGGGCGAATCGTTGATGCCATCGCCGACCATTGCCACTGTGCGTCCTCGCCGCTGGAGATCCTGAACAATTTCCGCTTTGCTGGACGGCAAGGTTTCGGCGAAGCATTCTTCTATGCCCAACTGGCGAGCCACGGCGTCCGCGATGGCCCGGTTGTCGCCCGTGATCATGACGACGTGCTTGATCCCGGCGTGCTGGAGCGCCGTGACCACTTCCCTGCTTTCCCGCCGGATGCGATCGGCGTATGGAATGACGCCTTTTAAGACGCCATCGACGGCAAATAGAAGGCTTGAGCAGCCGCGAGTTTCGGCTCGTGTCTCGAGGGGTATCTGTTTTTGCGTGAAGAAGCGCTCGCTTCCCACGTGCACGCAGTAGCCGTTGATGCGCGCTTCCACGCCCAGGCCGATTTCGAAGTGGCTGTCACGGCGTTCAGGGATATCGATGCCTTCCGCGACGGCTCTTGCGACCAGAGCCTCCGAGACGGGGTGCTTCAGGCGCGCTTCGGCGGCTGCGGCGAGGGCGAGTATTTTACGGGCTGGAAAGGCGCGTTCGTCGCAGGACAGGATGTCCCGGATTTCAGGGCTGCCGTGCGTCAGCGTCCCGGTTTTGTCGAAGACAATGGTATCGACTTGCGCGAGCTTCTCCATCTGGCGGCCGGCCTTGATCAAGATCCCCTGGCTGGCTGCGTGGGCGATGGAAGAGAGAACCGCAGTGGGGGCTGCCACGCGAATGCCGGTTCCGAAGTCGATTATCAGCATGGACAAGAGACGGTCGAGGTTGCCGGTTCCGGCGAAGAGTCCGGCAGTCACGGTCAACATGGGAGCGACGAGCCGGTCGCCAAACTTCTCGGCGTAGTTTTGTACGCGCGTTTCGCCGAGGGGCGCAGATTCAACGAGGCTCACAATCCGGGCGGCCGTGGTGCCTGGCCCGATGCGGGTCGCGCGGATGCTGAGTTTGCCGTCACGCAGCACGGTGGAGGCGAAGACCTCGTGTCCGGAGGCACGTTCAATCGGGAGCGATTCTCCGGTGATGCTTTTCTGGTCAACGGTGGCGCGGCCGCTGATCACGACGCCGTCCACCGGAATCGTTTCTCCGGGGTAGACGATAACCGTTTCGTCGGCCGAGATTCCGGTGGCGGGCACGCGCACCACCTTGCCCTCGCGGATCACCCACGCGGTCGTGGTTTCGAAATCCAGCAGCTTCGATACAATGCGCTTCGACTGGCCGGCGGTCTTGTCGCGGATCCAGTCTCCCAGGGTGATCATCCAGGTGATGAATGATCCTGTGACGAATTGCCCCCGGCCAAGAGAGACCAGAATGGCGAGCGAGTCGAGGAAATCGACGTTGAGGCGGCGCTCGGATCGCAATACCTTCCAGGCTCGCGTGAGCGACGGAAAAGCAGTCAGGCAGATGAGAGGCGCGGCTGCGACTGCGGCGAAGCCACCCAGAAAGGAGCCCGCCAGCGCGATGGACGACCAGAGGAAGTTGTGCGATTTGCGGAAGAAGCCCATCACCGCCCCTGCGGCACGCTGGAGGGCGACGCCCACAGGGACTGCAGCGGGCACTTCGCTTTCGCCGGGCGGCGGCAAAGAAAAGAACTGAAGGGCGA
>JAOAPP010000439.1 GCA_025462985.1 Bryobacterales bacterium
CTGGCTTGAGAGCGGCCCCTTTTGCTCCGGCCGCCCCAACCGATCGGGGCACGAAAGGAAGACTAACAAATGCTTTGCAAAAGTCGCATCACTCTCATCGGTTTCCCCGGCCAGGAAGCTGAGACCCGCTCTACGCCTAATGGCAATCATCACACTCGCTTCTCGCTCGCAACGAGCGTGGTCGCGTGCTGCCGTTAAGCCGCCAACAAGCTCTGATTCCGACATTGGGGTCCATGGCATATCGGGCTCACCGTTAAGACAGAATATCGGATAGCAATACCCGGTTTACGAAACTGCTAGTTGGGTTCGGAGTGCTTCAGGATGACGGGCAAACCGTCAATTGGGTTGGGGCATGAGTGCTTCGCCGGGGGGCACCCCGAATCCATGCGAAAGCAGCACCTGCAAAACGGCGCATCCCGGAAAACGTGTTGCGAATACCAGATCTTGATCAAGCGAAATCGGCGGTTCCAAAAAGGCAAGCATCGCCGAGATTTCATCTACGCTGTGCTATCGCGGCGCCCTTCCTCCAGTGCTGGTATTCCGTGTAGAGTTCGATCGACTCCGGTCTGCCGGCGAAGGCCTGCGACCCAGGCTTATTCATCAAGCCGAGATATTGATAAGCCAGGATCTGGTCTACCCAGGGCGAAACCGCTTCAATCTGCCGGAGCACGCGCTGAAAAGATGCCGGAACGAGCGCGCTCTTGTACACTTCGCCTTCGAACTCAAAAATTTCCATGTCCGCCCAAATGGCCACCCGCGATACTTTGTCGTGTGCTCGTCTCAAACCTTCGTAGAAGGCGCTCGTTTCGTCCACTCTCGATTTACGCACGCCAACCTCATCCTGGTATGCGACGATATCGACGTCCATCGATTCCAGCTGTTTAACGTACCGGTCATCCGGTCGCGCTACACGCGTTCCGTAAGGCGCAATGAGGATGCGTGCGCGGGGCATCAGCTTGCGCGCCAACGCGGAGCATGTGTTGACATACCCGATGAATTCATCCGAATAGTACGTATCGATAAATGCTTCGTTCGGCCAATACCAACCGTAGAAACTCGCATGATGGCCATACAACGCAGCGAGTTCCTCTATCGCTTGTAGTCTTCGTTTGGACGCCAGCGGGTCGGAGACAATCTTCGGATCTGTCCAGTCGCCGAAAAATCCGTTGCCGATAAAGAAACGGGCACCGTGGCGATCCGCCGCCGAGAGTACGGTCTCGATCGGATCAGGACAGGCCAACTGCCACTGCGGAAAGATGGCCGTTTTATAGAAGGACCGGTAATACAGGGCAGTGTCCATGAGGACTAGAGTCTTTATACCCGCCTCGGCCATCTCCTCGATCTTCGCCTCCCACTGTACTCCGGTAAAGCGCGCACAGGCCGGATTCCAGTCGACTCCTTCGACTGTGGCATGATGCTGAAACTCGAACCAGCTGCCCGAAATCGGCTTGACCTTGGACGAAGCGGCGAGCGTGTGTCCCACGGCTGGGGCTAGTAGGCTAGCGGTACGCAACGAAGAGGCTAAGAATGTCCGGCGGTGCATCATGTTTTCACGCTGAGGGCAGGTATTTGCGCGTCGAGCGCGGAACGCGGACCGAGTGAATGATGGCGCTGTACAGGTCGCCACGGTACGCGGCCCTGGTCAACTCCAGCGGCTGCCCGGCATCGGCATAGGACTTGCGGTTCACCACCAGTAGACCCACCGAACGCGGAATATCGAGTTGTTTGCGCTCGTAACTGGAAGGCAGCTCTGCCGACATCTCTTCCACCGAGTGTTCAAGCGCCAGACCGTACGACTCTTCAAGGATCGCGTAGAGCGAATTGCGGCTCAGGTCAAAGCGATCGAGACCAGGGCAGAGACGTTGTGATATGTGCACCTCCTCTACCGCCAAGGGAATCTCATCGCGCAATCGCAGGCGCCGGATCTCATAGATTTCGTCCCCTTTTTTCAGATTGAAGAAAGTGAGTGCTTGGCTGTTTGGCTCGCGTAACGCGAAGGAGAGCAAACGCGAAGACGGCACGCCGCCTCGCGCCCGGATCTCTTCCGTGAAGCTTCTCATCTCCTGTTGTTGCTTGCGCAAGCGGCGCGCCGCGACGAAGCGTCCTCGGCCCTGATAGGACTCCAGGAGTCCGTCGTCTTCCAGCAATCTCGTTGCCTCGCGAAGCGTCATGCGGCTAATATCTAGCGTCTCGCACAGGGTCCGCTCGGCGGGAAATAACGAGCCGGGTGCCAGCGCCCCTCGCTTTATCAAATCGGTAATGCCTTCCGCGATCTGCTGATAAATAGGGACGCTACTGTTCTTGTCCACACGTATCGATTCGAACTTCCGCAACAGGGAGGTGCTCATGCCCAGGGCTGTGATTCCAGCGTAGCTCGCATTAGACGCTTACCCGGCTTCCTCAGGAGCGCAGAGAGCACTCTCGATTCCGCACCCCTTGTGCGCGGCTTCCTCAGAAACTCAGCTCCAACGAGAGTTGGGTGAGCCTGGGGGACGATGCGCTTGTGATACTGCCAAAGTTTACATCTCCATATCCTGTGTCCACTCCGGTGAACGAAGGATGATTAAAGATGTTGAAGAACTGCGCCCGGAAGCGCAGCGCGGCCAGTTCCCGAATCGGGAACTCCTTCGATACACCAAAGTCCCAGTTCATGATCCCCGGGCCGCGCACGGCGCCGTTCGGCGCATTCCCGAACGTACCAACGGCCGGCATTACGAAAGCGCTGGTATTAAACCACTGCGCCACCGTCTTAGGCCCAGATGCCGAGCTCACCTGGTTCGGCCGTTCCAGTTGTCCCGCGCCGATGCCTTCGTTGTCACTGGGCAGGGTCACCGTAAGAGGAAATCCGGATTGAATGGTGGTGATCCCCGAAACCTGCCATCCTGCCAGAGCAGCCTTGGTCAGCCCGCGGCTGCCTTTGAAGATCGGCAGATCGTAGGCGTAGTTGAAGGTCAGCACATTGGGAACGTCGTAGCTGGCAAGGCTCTTCTCAAGACTGAGATTGCGAGTGTCTTCCGGAAGGCTGCCGAAACCGCCGTTGCTGTCGGCCAGTGTCTTCGAGTAAGTGTAGGAGACCTGGAACAGAAGACCGGCCTGGAGCCTGTGAATGGCTGAAAGCTGCAGCGCGTTGTAGCTGGAATTGAAGCGCGTCTCGTAGGCGGTGATCGTTGAAAAGCCAAGATACGGCCGCACCGCATCGGGAGATACGGTGCCGTTC
>JAOAPP010000452.1 GCA_025462985.1 Bryobacterales bacterium
TTCCTGGCCGTTGAGATGCCGCACTTTCCAATTCCGCGCGTCCAGCCCGAACTGTTGGTGCTGCACAAACTCGCCCGTCAGCTCGATGAAATCGGAGGGTTTAAGCGTTCCGCATGCTTTGTATTCCGGATGATCGCTCCAGACCCGCAACGTCATGCGATCGCATGCATCAGCGAGGCCAAGCTCGCAGTAAGGCTTTTGTTCCCGTGTGACCTTTGAGGCAACGCCTTCAATCTGAACGTGCACGCGCGCTTCCACCGCCGCGCCGTTCTGCGCGTGCCGGCGAATTTCGCTCAAGGTCAGCAGTTCCATCAAAGAAGCTTAACGCGTCGTTCGCAACCGTCAGCATCAGATTTAGTCGGGCCTAACGGAAACTGTTGCCGGCAGAAGCAACTTCAGGTTTAACAGTGTCATGGCGTCCCCCGGCTTCTTGTCGGAACTCAAGCGGCGCAACGTTTATAAAGTTGCGGTCGCCTACGCGGTCGTTGCCTGGCTGCTGATCCAAGCCGGTTCCATTCTGTTCCCCACCTTCGATGCGCCGGTGTGGGCCATGAAGATCCTTATCGTCCTCCTTGTGCTGGGATTCGCGCCGGCCGTGATCGGTGCCTGGGCCTTTGAAATCACTCCGGAAGGAATCAAGCGTGAATCGGAAGTCGATCCTGCGCAGTCGATCACGCATCATACCGGGCGCAAGATTGTCGCATTCACGCTCATCGTAGCGGTGATCGCCGCCGCCCTCCTCTCGTTTCAGATCATTCGCCGCTCGCCGGCATCCGGCGATGAACGCAGCGGGTCGATCCGGCCGATGGTGGAGAAAAGCATTGCCATCCTGCCCTTTCAGAATCTGAGCGGCGACAAGGAGAACGCCTACTTCACCGATGGCGTCCAGGACGAAATCCTGAGCCATTTGGCCCGGATTGCGGATCTGAAGGTGATTAGCCGTACCTCAGTCATGCATTACAAGAGCGATGCGCTGCGCAATCTCCGCGAGATCGGCCAGCAGCTCGGCGTGGCCCATCTCCTTGAAGGGAGCGTGCAACGATCGGGCAACAAGGTGCGCGTCATTGCCCAGCTAATCGACTCACGTAACGACGCGCATCTCTGGGGGCAAACCTACGACCGCGACCTTGCTGATGTATTCGCGATTCAAAGTGAGATTGCGACTTCGATTGCCCGCGAATTGCAGGCCAAGCTTTCACCACGCGAACAGACCGCGATTGCGCAAGCCCCGACAAATAACATCACCGCCTTCGAACTTTACGCACGAGCCAGGCACCTTCTGGCGAGCAGGAATGCAAAGGCAAATCTGGTCGAGGCGGCTGATCTGCTGAACGAGGCTGTGGCGCGTGATCCATCATTTTTCAAAGCGTATTGCCTGCTCGCCTCGACTCACGATCGGCTTTATTTCCTCGGCGCGAACCATACTCCTGCGCGCCTGGCATTAGCCGAAGCGGCCATCCGAGAGGCGTTTCGGTTGCGTCCGGATGCGGGTGAAGCACACCTGGCACGCGCGCAAAACCTCTATCGAGGCTACCTGGACTACGATGCCGCTCTGGCCGAATTGGAAGTCGCCGCCAAAAGCTTGCCTAATGATGCCAGTGTTTTCGAGCTGAAGGGTTACATCGAGCGTCGCCAGGGCAAACAAGACGAGGCGATCCGTAGCTTGGAGCGCGCCATCGATCTGGATCCACGGAATAGCTTTACGCTCCAGCAGGTTGCGCTTACCTATCGTGACCGGCGCCGTTTCGCCGACCAACAATCGGCTCTGGATCGGGCGCTGGCTATCGAGCCTAACAATATCGATGTCAAGCTCGAGCGCGTCACTGCGGAATTCTATTGGAAAGCTGATACCCGCCCGTTGCATCAAATGGTCGATTCAATTCGGGCCACAAGTCCGGAAGCGACTCAAGGAATTGCCGAGTACTGGCTTTTTTACGCCCTGGCCGAGCGCAATGCGGCTGCCGCAAAAGACGCCTTAATCGCAGCGGGTAATAACGATGCTCTAACCGACGATGCCGTTGTTTTCAGTCGGCGGTTCATGGAAGGTGTTATCGCTCGCATGACGAAAGATGACGCGGGCGCACGCGTCGCTTTCACCGCCGCGCGCGCAGAGCAGCACCAAATCATTCAAGCTCCCGAAAGCTACGGTCCGGCGCTCTGCGTCCTGGGTCTTATCGACGCTGGCCTCGGACGGAAAGAGGAAGCACTACGGGAAGGGCGTCGCGCAGTTGAGCTACTCCCCGTGGGAAAAGATCAAATTTTTGGCATCGCTATGGTCAAATACTTCGCGATGATCGCGGCATGGACTGGTGATAAGGATCTCGCTTGCGAGCAGCTTGCCATCGCTATCCGTCCCCCGAGCCGACTTACCTATGGCGAATTGAAGCTGCTGCCATTCTGGGACCCGCTCCGCGGAGATCCGCGCTTCGAACAGATGGTCGCCTCTCTCGCACCGAAGTGAGGCTTAAGCCATAGGCTTATCCTATTCGTTTATTGGCCCTGGGGCAGCTATCGGCCCACGCTTCCTCGAGCCTTTCTTCTTCGAGTCTTTCTTGCCCGAGCCTTTCTTGCCTGATGTCGCGGGCTTTTTCTTTGAAGAACGTTTCATTCAAGCATTCTGGGAACTGCTTGTGAAGCTCGTCAAGAAAATTGCATTGCAACCCACGCGCCGAATGCCTTCTAATGCACTGGGATCGCGTCCTTAGCCTTTCTCCAGACCCGGCATCGATCTATGCCTCCACGAACCGTCAAACTGAGCGTGACAGTGAAAGGTCAGCTCCAAAAAAAATACAACGCAGTTTCGCTCAAGGAAATTAACGAACAAGTTGGACGCTGGATCGCGGCGGATGCGCGTCGCGGTATCCGCACTGTGCACATCGCAGTGGACGATTCTAAGGCAATGAGGGCGCTCCACGTGAGGCCGGTTTCGGGCAAAGCTACCGCTGACAAAATAAAGCGGGCGATTGATGATCTCTGGAAACGGCTGGCGCCCGACTACCTCGTGCTTTTCGGAGGCGCCGATATCGTGCCGATGTTCGAAGTTGTTAACCCATCGCATGACGAGGAGAACGGAGACGATGACGAAAATGTGCCGACCGACAATCCGTATGCGTGTTCTTTACCCTTCAGTTCGCGGAAACGCCGATCGTATCTCGTCCCAGATCGGGTAGTCGGGCGGATCCCTGACATGATGTCCGACAACGAGCCAGCCTGGTTCGTAGCCTACCTCAAGACAGCTACCTCCTGGACATCGAAACCGGCCCATTCTTACAACAAGAAGTTTGTGATTTGTTGCCATCCCTGGAAACGCGCAGGCTTGGACTGTATCCAATATCTCGCCGGATCGGGCCGGCCAGCTTCCCGTCTGTTTATTTCCCCTCCGACTTCCGATATCTGGGCTTCCGCCCGCAAACAACTTTCAGCGCGGCTGCACATGATCAAGTGCCATGGCTCGCAACTCGACGCGAGGTTCTACGGACAAAAAAAGAAGCGCTATCCGGAGGCTATTGCGAGCGCAACTTTGAAACCGCGTCTGAAGCCCGCCACCGTGGCCGCCGCCATGTGCTGTTACGGCGCGCAGATCTTTTCACCCGCTGACCCCGCCGCTATAAAGCCGGGAGAGTGGCCGCTGGCGAGCACGTATCTGCGTAAAGGTGCGCTCGGTTTTGTCGGCTCCACAAGGATAGCCTGGGTTGGTGATTCGGAAATTCGTTGCGCCGATTGGCTGGTCGCCGCCTACTTAAAGAGCGTCCTGGGAGGCGCCTCGATCGGGCGTGCTTTTCTTGAGTCCAAGCAGGATTATTTACGGTGGATCAATCAACAAGGGCACGCCATAGACCTCATGGATGAAAAGACACTAATTGAATACGTGTTGTTGGGAGATCCGTCCATTCAACCCGTCCAGAGTGTGCTGCATCCAGAGAAGGCACTTTCACTTCAAGAGCGCCGGCAGCGGCGCGTCGCGCGCGTCCACATGGCGGCACAGATCCGGGAACTGCTTCCAGTGCGGAGCCGCGCCACAACCGCCGCATCGGCCATGGCGAAGAAGGTGTTTAACAAGGCGACGAGCTCGAGTGCGAAGGGCTTCATCACCGGACCCAAGGAGTTCAGAACCAAACCGGCCGCAGCCCGAGTGGAAAAACTCAATACGGTCTTGCCGGTCCCGAGCGCCGCTCGTAAACGCCCCGGCTTCATCAGGAGCCGGCAATCGCTGCAATACTATTGGAGCGAACGGCACGTTCGCGATGGGCACAAACAAATCCGTTTGCTAAAAGCGGAAACTGACCAAGAGGGCAACCTGTGGCGCACGTCGGTGATCCACAGTAGCTGAACACAGCAAGGTGGAACCGCGCAAACTGGAGCGCATCCGCGGTCGCGCTACGCTTGAAACGGTGCGCCGGGGAACGGCGAGCGAACATTTGGCTACCACACTCAAAAGCACGAAGGGCAAGAAGTGGATCCTGGTTCGGATTGGGAGCAACCCGTTCGATGACGCTGAAACGCGTAAGTTATCCGGGCACCGTGTCGAGGTTGAGGGCTACTGCGTCGGAAATGAAGTGCACTATGTTTCTGCGCAGGAGATCAGGCGACCTCGGCGGACCCGCTCCGCGGCGATCCGCGCTTCGAAGGCATCGTCGCTTTGTTAGCGCCGCGGCAGGACATCGCACTGCGATGACAACCCGCGCCTAACGGAAACTATTGCGAACCGCAGCGACTGGAAGCTGGGCTGCGTGTGCCCCGCCGCATCGCTCATGCCGAGCTACAGAACCCCGAAACTACACTCCTTACGGGACCCGCTCCGCGGCGATCCGCCCTTCGAAGCGCTCGTTGCCTCGCTCGCGCCCAAAGACGCGGAGTAGGCATCTATTTGGCGGCCTCGATCACGCCGCACGCCTGACGCGCGCCGGAATTACCGGAGGGATCCGTCTTCAGGTCGTCGTCCTTTTCGTGAACCACGACCGATTTGCCGATAATAGAATCCGCTCCGCTCAAACTCATCTTGCCCTTCCAATCGAGATGCGCTTTTCCGGAAGCGTGCGCTTCGTGATTACCAAGGT
>JAOAPP010000477.1 GCA_025462985.1 Bryobacterales bacterium
CAAAGACTCCATTTATCTCGTTCAAAGCAGTCAGGAAGAGATTTCCAAAGCTATGGCCTTTAAGACAGCGCCCGCTGGCGAAGCGGTATTGAAACAGCCGGGAAAGCAGGTGCTCATCTTCCGAAAGGGCGGTCATGCAATTGCGGATGTCACCTGGAGGAAGAATGTCGAAATCGCGCCGCAGCCTGCCGGAACTGCCTCCGTCATCGCTTACGGTGACCAGCGCTGTGATGTCTACGAGGGGCCCGTCAGGATCCAGTTCGTCGGTGAGACCTCGAGCGTGCTTCTTCAACCCGCAAAGCAGAGTTGATAGTCCGGTGCCACCCCCGAGAGAAACGATCCGCATGGGTGATGACGGCGGCTTGGCTTTCGCTTGGGAAATGAGCGTAGGTATCGACATGGCCCATCCGTTTAAGGATCTCACGAGGTAGATTCGCGAAGATCTTACAGGGGCGAGTAGAACACATTTCTCAGGAATGGGAAAGAGGCAAAAGAATCAACGCCGTTTTCGGGGTTTCTCTTCCTCGTCTTCGTAAACCGGAACCGTTTCCAGATCCTCTGCCTCAAGAACTTGATCACAATCGAGGCATCGAACGTAGTCGACGCCGTCCCGGCGATAGAGGAACTCGGTTCGCTCGTGCTGACATGCCTGCATAGCGAAATAACACCTATTCTAGACCGCGAGGCACCGCTGTCAAGTACCTCAGGGTGATTAAAAGTTTGCCGGATGTATTCATTGGGGCCTTTTTGTACAATTCTACGTTGAGGGCGGGAATAGGGTATCCGGTTCCAGCCCCGGCGCAGATCTCACTCCGCTACAGCTTTTGACTATCCCGAAGCCCATCACGCTTATTCCTGGGGAGTCTGATTTTAGCAATCAGCTTTCGACTTTACCGCAGTCGGGTGGTCTTTACTGTCTAGTGGTTGCGGGCGGGTCGCCTCACCTGGCCTGGTCGGCGAACTTGTCGAGACGGCTGAAGAGATTGCTGCTTGCCACTGCCCAGCGCGAGGCAACGGCGACCGACCAGTTGCGGCATCGACTGGAACGCGTTGACTGCTGGCCGACGAGCTCGAAGCTGGAGAGTTCGCTGCTGACGTACAGCGTGGCGCGTGCGCTGTTCCCCCGGGAGTATGCGACAAAGTTGCGCTTGCGGCTGCCCTGGTTCCTGGGGATTGCGGATACCGACGGCTTTCCACGTTTGGTGGTGACGAACCGCAGAGGGCGGAGTCAAGAAGCGATGTGGGGTCCTTTCCCAAGCCGGGATGCCGCGGAATATTACGAGCAAGAAGTGTTGCGGCTGCACCCAATACGGCGATGCAGCGAGCCGCTGGCTCCGTCGCCCGGACATCCAGGCTGCATTTATGGCGAGATGAATCAGTGTGTGCGGCCTTGTCAATGCGCTGTCAGCCCTGAGGGATACCGCGCGGAGTTTGAACGTGTGAGCGAATTTATACGCTCAAATGGAAAGACTGCGCTTTCGACCCTGAGCGCAGCGCGGGCACGGGCCAGCGAGAATATGGAATTCGAGGAGGCAGGGCAGATTCACAAGCGCATTGAACAGGTGAAAGCTGCCATTGACGCCCGCGATGAGTTTGTGACCGAGGTGCAGCGTTTTCAGGGAGTCGCGATCACGAAGGGAGTCTTAGCAGGCGAGGTGCGGTTGTGGCCGATGTTGGAAGGCTATTGGCAGGAGCCAATCATCGTCGACGTTTTGGCCGAGGAAGGGCAGACCAAGCCGCTGGATGTCGATCTGAAGCAGCGGCTTACGGATGCCGCTGCCCACAGTTCAGCACAGGGAGATCCGCTCGAGCACCTGAGCCTGTTTCTGCGATGGTATCGATCGTCGTGGCGAGATGGAACGTGGCTGGGATTCAGTTCTGTTTCTGCTTTAAACTACCGACGGCTGGTCCGGGAGATTTCAAAACTGGCCAAGGATGCGTTCACACCTGTCACTACGTGAACGCGCGGGTCAAGGCCCTAGCTGGCTGTGCGTCCGATAGACCCAATTCAAGGAACCTATGTCTGCTGAAGAAGAAGTAGCCGAACACGTGCATCATGCACAAGATCCATTCGACAAGATCGTGGCGGGAACGATGGCGATCATTGCGGCATCGCTGGCCATTGTTTCCGTACTGGGGCAGCACTACAACACGGAGAAGCTACTGGCGCAGCAGTTAGCGTCCGACCAGTGGGCGTACTATCAGGCCAAGGATATTCGGCACTATATCGCGCAGTCGGCGGGAGACGTGCTGAAGAGCGGCCATGCCGAGTCGGCTGCCGTGGCGCAGTATGCCAACGATAGCGAACGGTACAAGAAGCAAACCGCCGATATCCAGGAGAAAGCCCGGGAGCTCGAGAAAGAACGAGACAGGATGGGCCGCCAGGCGGATTACTCTCATTTTGGCGAAGTTTTTCTCGAACTGGCGATTGTGCTCTCGTCGCTGTCCATCTTGACCAGGCGCAAACCTCTCTTTGCGGGCGCAGTCGTCTCCGCCCTGCTAGGAGCGGGGATTGCGTTCTACGGCTGGATCGCTTCCGGGCTTAGTAGCCGCGTTTAGATGCGGATTGCGTCAGGAGTTCGAGATTCTTCTCGCTGAGCGATAGTCCCACGTGCAGGTCGGCGCCAGTCGTTTGGAGCTCCATGCGGTCCAAAGCGGTGGCCACGATGGCGGCATTGGGATCGTTCCGGCGCTGGGTCTGGACAATGCTTGAAACAAAGCGGAGTACATCAGTGAGGGACACCGCGTCCTGTGGAGAGCGGGTGGTGGCGTCCACCGAGAGTTTCACCTGATCGCCGAAGTGGAGCCCGCCGCTCGACTGCAGAATTGATTGCAGAGCGGAACTGTCCTTTAGTTGGGAGCCGGCACCGGGGAGTTCCATGCGATTGCCGAAGAAAGAACCGGACAGCAGGGATGCAAACCAAACATCGTTGGTGACGCCCACTTTATTCACCCGCTGGAGCAGGCCGGGATCGAGATTGGTGGGACTGGCGCGGTGGTCGATAATTTCCTTTACCGTTGCGAGATCGCCCA
>JAOAPP010000516.1 GCA_025462985.1 Bryobacterales bacterium
GCCAAGCGCGACCCAAGGCATCAATATACCTCCGGAGCCACAGCCGCGAACCGGTCGAGGAACTGTGTGATGCGTTGCGAGTCAGGGGCGTCCGCCCATGAAGGGGATATGCGAGGAGATTCGTCTACGGGGAGCGCCATTCGTCTGCTGGCCCACTTGCGTGGGAAGCCGCCTAACTGTGGGCTGCTGATTGGATTATATCGTTGATCTCAATCCGGCCGCCTTGCATTACCGCCGCATAGAACCCGCTCTCGCCCCAATGAGGTGATTGGGGATCCAATGCCGCCACCCGCTCGTCATAGATGCGCCTCTGTATTCCGCGTCCATAACGGTTCAGTGTCGCGCAGGGCTGTCGCGGCGTCGTCAACTCGATCAAGACCGGTCCAAGCCGATATTGCATGCCGGGCCGCCACGATCTGTGGTCCAACCCCACGGTAGTTATGTTCTCGCCGAGCGCTCCGTAAAACAATGGCCAGCCTTCTTCTTTCAACGATTCGATTACCTCCGACGCGATCAGCAGCAAAGCCTTCCGGGGACCGCCATGAAACCTCTGATGGGCACGTTCATCCCCCTCGATTCCAAGCCGGCCCACCGCTGCCCGGCTAATCGCAGTCTTTGGCACGCCGCCCTGTGAGATATTGATCTGCAAAATCCGCGCGTCCAGGTCATGCCTCGTCGAGAACGTAGCCGCTTCGCTGTATATCTGTAAAGTAGGTTTTCGAGCCCGCTCCGTACCTCGCGAAGAGGTCTTCAAAAGACTTCGTCACGGCCTCTGAGCCTCGCTCATAGAACACCAGCACCGAAGGTCCCGCCCCGCTGAGCGCGCATCCCAAAAGCCCCGGCTCCCGAAGCTGCAGCATCTCGCGAAACCCTGGAATGAGCTGCGCGCGGTACGGCTGGTGCATACGGTCCTGCAGCGCCGCCGAGAACGACTCCGTACTGCCTGAACAAAGCGCCGCAATGAGCAGCGCCGAGTGCTGCACGTTAAACACGGCATCCCGCCGGTTGTAGCTCTCCGGAAGCACCGAACGCGCCTTCGAAGTGGACAAAACAAAGTCCGGCACCACCGTTGCGACTTCGTAATCCGCCGGCACTTCCACCCGCACCGCGTGCGTCTGCCCGTCGGGCTCCATCGACGTCGCAACTACTGCCCCCAGCACGCATGCCGAGACATTGTCCGGGTGCCCTTCGATCCGCGCCGCCTCGTTCAGGATCCGCAGGCGCGACCAGTTCAGCTGGAGCAGTTCATTAGCGATCACAACGCCCGCAGTCAGCGCCGCGGCGCTCGATCCCAGGCCCTTGCCGATTGGAATCTCGTTCACAATCTCAAGCCGGATCGGTGGCAGCAGGACCCGCGAGAGATGGGCCACTTGCAGCGCCGTCTGCCAGATCAGATTCGTGGCATCCTCCGGAATCTCCTGTGAATCGACCCCGCTCGACTTGATGCAAAGCCCGTCGTGTCTTTCGAAGGTACAAACCAGATGGATGTTCAGCGCAAGACCTAGCGCATCGAAGCCCGGACCCAGGTTGGCGCTGGACGCAGGCACGCGGAGGCGTTTTCTCATCGAAAGATAGCCATAAAGAATAAGATCGGGCTAGAACGTCAATTGTACGCGCCGGCCTTCGCGGCACGACTCGTAAATGCCCGTCACCACCTGCAGTGCGCGATAACCGTCTTCACCGTTGCTCAGCGGTTCCCGCCCGGACCGGATGGCATCAGCAAAGTCAAGAAACTGCCGCTCAAATGAAGTGAGCGAGATCGCCATCGGATCCGATGATCCTGATGCCACGTTGTGCTGGATCGGTGCGGAGTCGCCCGCGTTCGGCGCTTCGCCGTCCAGAACGTCCCAGGCAGTCAGCCGATCGCCCGAAATGATTGCCGTCCCTTTCGTCCCATGGATCTCGATTCGTTCGGTGTAGCCGGGCCAGAAAGCGGTAGCCGCCTGAATGACCCCCGTAGCGCCCGACTCGTAGGAAAGCAGTGCGTTCACAACGTCTTCCGATTCGATCGAATGGCGCGCCCCGAGCTGCCAGATGCCTTGAACCGCCGCCACCGGACCCATCAGATACAGCAGAATGTCTACTTGATGGATCGCCTGATTGATCAGCGCGCCGCCGCCCTCCGTGTGCCAGCTTCCCTTGATGGGCCGCGAGTAATACTCATCGCTCCGGAACCACTTCACGTAGGCGTCCGCCTGCAGCAATTTCCCGAGCCGTCCAGCTGCCAGCGCGCGTTTGAGAAAGATAGTCGAATCGTCGAAGCGGTGCTGGCTCATCACCCCGAACGGAATGCCCGCCTGGCGCGCCGTATCGATCATCACCCGGGCGGTGTGCGTGTTTGTGGCAATCGGCTTCTGGACCATCATGGGCCGCTTCAGTGACGCACACGCTTGCAGCGGCTCCAGATGGAAATCCGGAAATGTGCAAACGTCGATGAAATCCAGCCCGGGATAGGCGCACAGCTCACGGTAGTCCGGAACAAACTCTGCCAGATAGCGGGCCGCGAAATCCCGCCCCCGAGCTTCCGTCTTATTTGAGCACGCGACAAGATCGAATCCGATATTGCGATAGGCTTGCGCGTGCTTATTCGCGATCGCGCCGGTTCCCAGTAGTCCAACTCT
>JAOAPP010000518.1 GCA_025462985.1 Bryobacterales bacterium
ATGAAAGCCCGTCGGAAATTATGGCGGCGACGCGCGAGATCCTTCCCGCCTGGGAATATTCGAACGCCCGCCGAAAAGTAACAAAGCTCTCTCTATCTGCCATCTCGGCGACTGTTGAGGAGTGACCGACAACTCCGAACGAATGCACTTGGGCGAAAAACGGGCGATGTGGAGAAGTGCTTTGTTCGCCGCCCGACTCCAGGGCTGCAACAAAATAGGTCCTGATAAACGCCCTTTATCTGGTCAACTCCCGCGTCATCGGCATAACGGGCAGTGGGGAGCAGAAACAGGGCTGCTGGAAGTGTCCTTTGGGTTGGAAACGGTTCAGCCGCATCTCCGAAAGCCCTTAAGTAACGCTTATGGAGGGTTTTAAGCGTCCGGTACACTGGTATCGGTTCGAATGCTCTCAATCGTCATCCCCATCCACAACGAGGAGCCGGCGCTTCTGCCGCTCTATGACCGGCTCACCACGGTGCTTGAAGCGTTGCAGCGTCCCTACGAAATCATCTTCATCGATGATGCCTCGACGGACCGCAGCTTCGACCTGCTCGCTAACCTCTCCGAGGTCGATAGCACATTAAAGGTCATCCGGCTGCGGCGCAACTTCGGCCAGACCGCTGCCCTGGCGGCCGGCTTCGATGAAGCGCAGGGTGAAGTCGTTGTCTCGCTCGATGGCGATCTGCAGCACGATCCCGAGGACATCCCGGCGCTTCTCGAACAAATCGATGCCGGCTTCGACATTGCAAGCGGCTGGCGCAAAGAACGCGTGGACAATGCTGTCACCCGAAAAATTCCGTCCCGCATTGCGAACTGGATGATGAAGCGTGTTTCGGGCGTAGACCTCCATGATTTCGGCACAACCTTCAAGGCGTATCGCGCCGAAGTGCTGAAGGACATCAATCTCTACGGCGAACTTCATCGCTTCATCCCCGCGCTCGCCAGTTTCTATGGCGCGCGCATTGCCGAAGTGCCTATCAGGAACATCGAAAGGCCGAACGGGGAATCGCACTACGGTCTGGGCCGCACCTTCAATGTCTTTTTCGACATCCTCACCATTCAATTTCTGTTGCGGTATCTCACGCGCCCCATGCACTTCTTCGGCAAGTGGGGTCTGCTTGGCACTGCCGCGGGCAGCATCATCCTGCTGACCATGCTCATCGAGAAGATCGCCGGGCGGGACATCATCGCCGCGCACGGGCCTCTTCTTGTTGCCGGCGCGCTAATGTGGTTTGCCGGATTCATGCTGTTCTGTACCGGCCTCATCGGCGAGGTTCTGATGCGCACCTACTTCGAAAGCCAGGGCCGCAGAATCTATGCCGTGCGCGAAATCCGGTGCCGCCGCGAACAGGTGCTTGATGGCGCTCGCTAGCCAGTTCGACAGCTTCATCTTCGACTACGGCTGCGTTCTGGTTTCCGATCAAACGGAAGAAGATAAAACCCAGATGGCTCGCGTGATGGGTGTCGATGTCGACACGTTCCAGGAACTTTACTGGTCGGACCGTCTGGAGTATGATCGCGGCTCGGAATCGGGCTACGAGTACTGGCTGAGATTGGGCAGTCAGGCGGGCAAGACTCTCTCCGCGGACGCTATCGACCGACTGACTGAACTTGATAGCCGAAGCTGGATGCACTTCGACGAGCCAATGTGGGAGTGGATCGCGCAGCTGAGAGCGGCCGGAAAACCTGTCGCTATCTTGTCCAACATGCCGCGCGAGCTGGGCGAAGCCTTGCGAGCGCAAACCGACCGGCTAAGCCGGGTTGACCACGTGACTCTCTCGTACGAGCTGAACTCGGTGAAGCCGGAACCGGCGATCTACGAACACGCGCTCGAAGGCGTGGGAACAGAACCGGGGAGAACGCTCTTCCTGGATGACCGGATCACCAACGTGCAGGGCGCGGAACTACTCGGCATCCAGGCCCTTCAGTTCACGTCGCGGGACGAAGTGCTGCTCCGCCTTCGCGCTTAGACGAACAGTCAGGCGTCTGCCGGGGTAAACTGGCAGCAACTGGTGACAACTCGTTGATTCGCCGCCTTGCTCTATCCTTCGCAGTCTCCGCACTGACTCTGGCCGCTGATCCTCCAAGACCTGTGGCAGAACCAGTTGCCGACGTCTTTACGCCCGTCCCGAACGACCTCCAGCGGCTGGGCGGGATGCTCGCCAGCCGGATGCAAGCTAACGTTGAGGGCTATCTGGAACACCTCCCCCTCAAGGATCTGGCGCAATCCTTCACAAGGGCAGGAGCCGAGCACGAAGGCGCCAAAAAAGAAGATCTGACCGCGGGAAAGAGCGCTGGACTGCTTCTGGAGGCGGTCACCAACTCCTACGACTACAGTGATGACCCGCAGTTGAAGGTCGTGATGGACGGGCTTGCAAAATTGCTGATGTCGCACCAGGAGACCGCCGGGTACATCGGAACTTATCCTGCCGCGCAGCGCTGGACCCATGAGGACCTTTCTTCCCAGAGTGTGATCCTTCGCTCCCTGATGGCCTATTCCCGTGTGACCGGAAACGAAGAAGCGCTCGCCGCATCCCGCCGTCTGGCGAACCCCGTGGTAGATCACCTGTCGAGAGGCAAGGGAGCCGTCGCGGACGGCCGTGAAGCCGTGGAGCCCCTCCTCCAGCTTTATCGCGCCACTAATGACGGGCGCTATCTCGCCTTCTGCCGCCGGCTGGCCCAGTCGTCACTCTCCGAACTGAACGTTGAGAACGACCTTTACAGGTTCGTGTCTTTTCTGTCGGGACTGACGGACCTTTATCAGCTCACCGCCGATGAAGCGTACATCAAAGCCGCGGAATCCGGATGGAAACGAATACATGACGAGCAGCTGTCGGTCACAGGGGTTCCACTCTCGAAGGAAGACTCCGATACCGGATGCCTCACAGAGGTGTGGCTTCGGCTAAATCTCGACCTTCTGCGAATGCGGGGAGACGCCCGATACGCGGAGCAATCCCAGCGCACCGTCTACAACCAGCTGCTCGCTTCCCAAGACCCCGATAGCGGGAGGATCGATCCTTGTGTTCCAACGGACGGTCTCAAGAAACCCACCTTGAAGATCGACAACTGCGCAGCGGCCGTATCGCTCGGCATCTCGACCATTCCGGAAATGGTATGGGGACGCCACGGGGCCGGCGTTGCCATCGTTTCCTATCAGCCCGGCCGTGCCACTCTCCGGCTTCGCCGCCGCGCGACGCTGCAGCTCTACACGGAAGGCAACTATCCTACGACTGGCAACATCGTTTTACACGTCGAGCCGAGTCACGACGTTAGCTTCCCCCTTCAGCTTTTTGTTCCGTCCTGGGCCCACTCATTCGTGGCGGAGATCGGGGCAACAAGGCTTTCTGGAAAGCCAGGCCAGTTTCTGACTCTCGAACGCGAGTGGAAAAAGGGTGACACCGTCAAGCTCTCGATTGACATGACCGTCAGCAAACTAAAGGACAGCCGACATCCCGGCGAAGTCGCGGTTCAACGCGGACCAAGCGTCCTGGTCTTCACGCGAGGAGACAATCCGGCCGGCGATCTAGCGGCGGCTACGATCTCTCCTGGACCGCTCACGCTGAAAGCCGACGAGGAGAACGAGGGAAGCTTCGCCCTGCAGGGGCGCTATGAAGGAAAACGAGCGGGGTTGACTCTGATCCCGTTCGCGGACGCCAGGAAACCGTATCGGCTTTGGATCAAAGCCGCGGACTCGTCTCCCGGTCAGTAAGCCGCGCCGCCTCCG
>JAOAPP010000640.1 GCA_025462985.1 Bryobacterales bacterium
TCTTACACACTGCGCGCAAGACCCCAACCGCCCCGAGCTGTTCAAGAATATCGGCATCGCGCAGCAGCGTAGCCGCCAGTGTGCGAGGCTCGGCGTGCGGCTGGTGAGTTCGAATGGCATCGACTACGGCCGCAACCTTTTCCGCAGGAAAACCAAAGCGAGCTAGCAGCTCGGGGGTCTTCTCGCAGGCATAGGCCACGTTGTCCCAGCGTGCTAGTTCCTCCGGATCGTCCGGGCGATGACCCGCGAAAACGCCCAAGTCGTGCAGCCAGGCTGCCGCAAAAACAACATCGTCGTCATACGTCAGCTCCTGACCAAGCCGTCGCGTGAGAGCATAAAGCCGCACTTGATGCGAGTACTTGTCGACAGGCTTGGCCTCTCGGCGAATGTATTCCCGAATGGCGGTTCTAAAGGGCGGCTCCGGTGACATCTTCTCCAGAGTAAGCTCAGGCACTGCGATAGAACGCCAGGCCCGAAATACGGCCGCACCGGAATACCCCGGCGTCGATTGGACATGGGAGGGGCTTCGCCGTTTGGACTGCGCTGGCACGAGAGCGAACATGAGGAACCAAGAAGTTATCCCAGGAATTTCCCATTCCTAATTTTGGCCTTGCGGCTTTACAACAGCTTCCGGTAGCCGTAAAATGCCTTCTACACGGCAGGAAAATTGATCTTCTGAGACGCTTGACACGGTTGTTAGACTGATGAATTAGGAAGGCTTTTAAGACTTGGGTCCGGAGTGCAACAAGAACAGATAGCAAGTTACGGGGTAATTGGCCGCGAAGATCTGGATCCGCTCGCTCCTCAAAGGGAAGCAGCGATCTTTTACGGACTTTTTCTTCGCGGGCACTCGGCCGATGACCTCCGACGCGATATCGATGTGCCCAGGCCGCTGCTGAACAAGTGGCTCCATCCCCAACGCTACGAAGAGCATTTCCGCGATTCTCTGCGCCGGATGTATACCTACCGCAAAAAAGTGCTAGCGATTTTCGACGAACTGGTCCTCAAAGAAAAACACCGAGTCCGCGTCCATTAGCCTCCCGTCTGCATCATTAGTAGATGGATTTGCCCATCTTCCAGGTCGATGCATTCAGCAGCAAGGTTTTCGCTGGCAATCCGGCAGCGGTCTGCCCCTTGCAGGAATGGCTTTCGGACGACGTACTGCAGGCCATTGCGGCAGAGAACAATTTGGCGGAAACCGCGTTCTTTGTTAGGAACTCCGGGCGGTTTCATTTGCGGTGGTTCACGCCTGCCTGCGAGGTGGATCTTTGCGGACACGCCACGCTCGCATCAGCCTTGGTTCTCTTCGATGAACTCAATGAGCCCGGCGACATACTTCGGTTCGATACCCAGTCTGGAGAACTGCCAGTGAGGCGCTACGGCGACCGCTTCGCTCTGGATTTTCCTTCGCGCCCGCCGGCGCCGACGGAAGTACATCCTGAGCTTATCTCGGCGTTAGGCGGCGCTCCGGTAGAAATTTTGGCAGCGCGCGATTACCTCGTTCGTTACGCAACGGCGCAAGATGTGGTCGAGCTTTCCCCCGATTTGGAGGCGCTGAAACAGGTCGACAAATTCGCCGTGATTGTGACGGCTCCCGGGACGGACACGGATTTCGTCTCCCGATTTTTTGCACCGGCCAAAGGAATTCCCGAGGATCCGGTGACCGGGTCGGCGCACTGCACGCTGATTCCATACTGGGCGGAGAAGCTTGGCAAGAGTGTGCTGCACGCGCGCCAAGTATCGAAGCGCGGGGGCGAACTGTTTTGCACTTTAAACGGAAAGAGAGTCGAGATCGCCGGGCGTGGGGCGCTGTATCTCAGAGGACAGATTACGATCTAACATGGCGGTTCGAGTCGAAAAATCCGTTTGTGCCCTGGACTGTCCCGATACCTGCGCGCTGCTGGTCAATGTGGACGAGGCGGGACGAGGATCGAAGCTGCGCGGGGATCCCTCACACCCGATTACACGGGGATTTCTCTGCGGGAAAGTGGCGCAGTACCTCGAACGTGAATACCATCCCGACCGACTCCTTTATCCGCTGCGGCGAACGGGCCCAAAGGGCTCGGGGAAGTTCTCCCGTATCGGCTGGGACGAGGCGCTGGACGAAGTGGCGTACCAGTTTCAGAAGTGCTCCGAAGAGTTCGGGCCCGAGTCGATCCTGCCGTACAGCTACGCCGGAACAATGGGGATGCTCAACGGTTCCGGCATGGACCGGCGTTTCTTTCACAGGCTGGGCGCGTCGCAACTGGACCGCACGATCTGTTCTGCGGCCGGCGGGGCCGCACTGCTCGCTTCTCAGGGCACCAAGTTCGGAACGGAGCCGGAGCAGTTTGCAAAATCGAGGCTGATCATCGCCTGGGGTGCGAACATTCTGGGAACGAATGTCCACCTGTGGCCATTTATTGACGAAGCACGACGACAGGGAGCCCAATTTTACGTTATCGATCCAGTGAAAAACCGGACCGGACGGCTGGCCGACAAGCATTTCGCGGTGAATCCAGGATCAGATCTGGCGCTCGCGCTGGGGCTGATCCACGTCATATTACGAAACGAACTTCAAGACAAGGAGTATGTCTCGGCGTACACGCGGGGCTTCGATGAGCTGGCGGCCGTTGCAAAACAATACCCGCCGGAGCGAGCGGCGGAGCTGACGGGCATTCCGGCTGCCGAGATCGAAGCGCTGGCAATCAAATACGCCACGACGCGACCGGCCGCCATCCGGGTGAACTACGGAGTGCAGCGCAGCGACCGTGGCGGAAGCGCGGTGCGGGCAATTGCGGCCTTGCCGGTCCTGACAGGCTCGTGGCGAGAGGTGGGAGGCGGATTGCAGCTCACCACGTCAGGCGCTTTCGAGTTCGATACCCTAAGCCTGCAGCGGCCCGACCTACAGCGTCTTTCGCCGCTTGGCCGACCGGCGCGGGTGGTGAACATGTCTCGTCTGGGTCATGCATTGAATGAACTGGAGGGCCCTCGCGTCCACGCTTTGTGCGTGTACAATTCGAACCCAGGAGCGATCGCGCCAAATCAGAAGGGCGTCATCGCCGGACTTCAGCGCTCTGATTTGTTCACGGTTGTCTTGGAACATTTCCTGACGGATACCGCTGAGTATGCGGATGTTGTGCTGCCGGCGACGACGTTCCTGGAGCATACCGATCTTTATCTCGCATACGGTCATTATTTTACGCAGCTTGCCAGGCCGGCGCTGGCCCGACCGGGGGAAGTGAAATCGAACGTAGAGATTTTTCGGGCACTCGCGAAGCGGATGAGATTCGACGATGCCTGCTTCGAAGATTCGGAAGACGATATGATTCGCGATCTCCTCAACTCGAATTCGGAGTTTCTCAAGGGCATTTCGCTTGAGCAGCTGGAGGAGAACCGATCTATTCGGCTGCGGGTCAGCGAGGAGGGAACGCCCTTTCTGCCATTCGCGGAGGGCGGGTTTCGGACAGCGTCCGGTAAATTCGACTTCGGAGGCGAATCACTGCGCTACACTCCGCCCGTGGAATCCCGCAGGGGAGATGCCGAGCTGCACGCACGGTTTCCGCTGGAAATGATTTCATCGAAGAACGACGACAGCATGAATTCGACCTTTGGCTATCGCGGCAGCGTGGACAGCCAGACAGCAGTGCTCGCGATCCATCCGGCGGATGCAGCAGCACGTGGGATAACACAAGGCATGCTGATACGGGCTTTCAACGATCGGGGCTTCTGCTTTCGGTCCGCAGTCATTTCGGACCGCGTCAAAGCCGGAGTCGTCCACGTGCCGAGCGTGCGGTGGAACAGAACGTCGGTGGACGGACTCGGAGTGAACCAACTGACATCGGAGCGCCTCACCGACCTCGGCGGTGGGGCAACCTTCTACAGCTGTCTTGTCGACGTCGCGCCCGCCGAGTAGGCGGGACTGAAAGACCACCCTTACTTTCTTTCCGCACACCTGAGAATATCTGCCTGATGGCTGCACCTTCAGTCATCAGAGCGGCTGCTTCCGAATGCACGAACTGGCCTGGAAGCGCTCGCAAAATCACTGTCTCGGAAAGGAGAGTCCGCCTTTTTTGGTGTGCGTTTTGCCACCTGGGAGGATCCAGCGGCGGCATCGAAGATAGCCATTCGATTGTCGGGAAAGAGCTTAGCGACAAGCTCCGGCGTATTGCGCGGAGTGCCGTGTCGCGAGCGTCTGAACATGGCGTGAGCGGAACGGAAACGCGCGGAAGCGGGCGCGGAAGTATGGCGTTTGAATTGCTTCGAGGCTGTGTTATGATTCTGAGACCCGAAAAGCAAACAACACTTTCCGGAAGCCAGTCGCTCAAGATCCAGAACGGAATGCGCTCCAGCTTTGGCCGGAACGCATCGCTCGGTTCGTCATTTGCGGGCACTCAGAATTTGATAGTGGGTTCGTGGTATCCGCTGTCGAGACAAGTACAGACAGCGTTTCTGAACCTTTCCGACGCATGCTGCGTCTAAAGCGGAAGACTCGGAGAACAGAAAACCTTATTTAAGCGGGGAAGCCTAGTTAGTTAGAAGGAGAAAGCAGTTATATGACACAGTTAGAAATTAATCAGTTCAAAAAGGTCCTGCAGACCAAGCGGGACGAACTGGAACGGATGGTTCGCAACCGGGATGCAATTACGATTGAGAAGAGCGCGGACGCTCTCGACGAAGTACAATACGCCTCCGAACGGGAACTCGCCATCCGCAATCTCGATCGCGAGACCAACCTTCTTCGGAACGTGCGCGCCGCGTTACGGCGCATTGACGAAGGCACATTCGGGATATGTATGCACTGCGAAGAAGATATCAGCCCGAAGAGAATCGCAGCTGTGCCATGGGCTCCCTTTTGCATTCAGTGCCAAGAGCAGGCGGACCGCAACCGCGAAGAGTCGAATGAAACATTCGATGAGCTGCTGGTAAACGCGGCTTAATAATATTTCATGAAGGTTCTGAGATTACGCTGGAGAATGCAATCCATCAAATTAGGGTGGCTCCAGCGTAACCTGGACATTTGCGGTTCCCTTCCCTGGTCAGTCCCGATCTTGTTTCTCCAAAAACACTGTAAAGACTTATAGGCTCCCAGTAACTTAGCCGCCCTAAGCTTCGCCCACCACTTAGGAACAGTCTTGGGACTCGTACTCGCCCGGAAAATCTTCGTTGCCGAGGTATGCGGCTTGCTGCTCGCGGCAGGCGCGCCAGCAATGGCGGCTCTCGCGGTCCATAACATCACTGCTCAAACTGCCGCTGACACAACGACGAAGCCGACCGAACATGTTCTCGGAACGATAACGTCGGTAGATCCGGCGGCCCACACGATCACGGTCAAGGACGACAAGTCCGGCACGGAGCATGTGGTGTCCACGGCAAACACGCGGACACTTATCAAGGTTCTTCCGACAGCCAAAGACCTGAAGGGCGCCACCCGGATCACGGCGGAAGATCTCTCGACGGGCGACCGTGTGGACATCCGCGGATTCAAGGATGAAGCGAAGCCGGATACCATCGCGGCCCGAAGCGTGGTGCTCATGTCAGCGCGGGAGTTGCAGGCAAAGCATCAAGCAGATGCGGCCGCATGGCAGAACAGCACGGCTGGCACTGTGACGGCGGTTGACCCGGCAGCACATACGCTCGCCATCACTTCGCGTACGCCTCAAGGCCCTCAGCAGATCACGGTGCAAGTACCGCCTTCGGCTGAACTCACGCGCTACTCGCCCGAAAGTCCGAAGACGCCGGTTGCCTCCCAACTTGCAGATGTGCAGCCCGGCGACCAGGTGAAAGTGATCGGATCGCGGAACGGGGATGGATCATCGCTTACAGCCGAACGGGTTTACTCGGGCGCTTTCCGAACGATAGCCGGCACGATCACAGCGGTCAATCCGGACGGCAAGGGTCTTACGATCCAGAATTTGCAAACAAAGAGGCCGATGCAGGTTTCGCTCACGGAATTGTCCGCAGTTCACAAGCTGCCGCCGGAGATGGCCGCGATGGCTGCGCGCCGGCTCGGTGGAAACTCCGGTGCGGGGATGCCCCCCGGAGCGGGGCAACCACCACGTACCCCTGCAGCCGGCGTTCAGCAGGGCGGAACGGAAACACGTCAGCACCAGCGAGGGGATTTATCACAGATGGTGCAGCATTTGCCGACGATTTCCCTGGCGGACTTGAAGCCGGGGGACGCGGTCATCGTATCGGGTGTTTTGGGCAGCGACAAAGGGCAGCTGATTGCAACCAACATCATTGCAGGTGTGGAACCAATGCTGCAGTCCGGTGGCGCCCGCCAGGTGCAGGCATCGGGAGATTGGTCACTCGATATGGCTATGCCGACTCAGTAGCGGCTGAGAACCATCCCATAAATCAACGTTAGAGGATATATGAAGAAGTGTGCCTGCCAGTGTCTGCTGGCCGTAATGATCATTGCCGCAATTACGGCTCGGGCGCAGACGCCTGCTCCGTCCACAAGTTCCTCGCCGGCTGCTACGCCGCGCATCGGCCGAGGCGGCATTTCCGGTACGGTGCGGGGCGTTGTGAAAGATGACACCGGGGGAGCGATCCCGGGCGCAACCATCACACTGACTGATACCGCCGGAAAGGTGATCAAAAGTTCAACGGAAGCGGACGGAACCTACACTGTTCGCGGCATACCGCCGGGGACTTATTCTCTGGTTGCCACATACGCGGGTTTGCAGCAGCAAAAGCCGCTCGCGCTGGACGTGAAGGCCGGACAGGCGCTGACAGGCGATGTCGTCATGACCGTGCAGACGCAGAAACAGGAAGTCACAGTCACCGAGACCGGCGATAACCAGGTGAGCACAGAGGCATCGAACAACGCTTCGGCACTGGTGCTGAAGCAGGAAGATCTCGATGCGCTTCCCGACGACCCGGACGACCTTTCAGCCGACCTTCAGGCGCTGGCGGGTCCGGCCGCAGGGCCGGGAGGCAACCAGATTTTCATCGACGGATTCACCGGCGGACAACTGCCGCCGAAAGCATCCATCCGCGAGATCCGGATCAATTCGAACCCGTTCTCGGCGGAGTTCGACAAGCTTGGATTTGGACGGATCCAGATTTTCACTAAGCCGGGTTCGGATAAATTTCACGGCCAGGGTTACTACAACATCAGTGACGGAGTCTGGAACTCGCGCAATCCTTTTCTGGTGACGACGCCGCCGTTTCGGACGCAGATGTTCGGCGGGAACGTCAGCGGACCCATTGGCAAGAAAGCCAGTTTCTTCATCGACGCCGAGCGCCGGAACATCGACGACAACGGGATCATCACGGCCACCATTCCGACCCCCGACTTAAGGGGCAGTCAGTCTTATCAAAATTACTATTCAACGCCGCAGCGGCGCACAACGGCCAGCCCTCGCATCGACTATCAGATCAACGCAAACAACACGTTGAGCATGCGATACAACTTCCTGTTGAATGACCGGCTGCTGACCAACATCGGCGGGTTCGCGCTGCCGGAGACTACGGTCGGGAGCCTCACCTTCCCCAGCAACGGCTACGGCCAGACCACGACCGACCACACGTTCCAAATTGTCGAGACGGCGGTTCTCGGTCCGCATTTTGCCAACGAAAGCCGATTCGAATACGAACGAGAGAACCAGGAGACAGGAAGCTCCAGCACGGGTCCGGAGT
>JAOAPP010000668.1 GCA_025462985.1 Bryobacterales bacterium
GCCAAGAGTGGGCTTTACCAGCCCGAGAAGCATCTTCACGGACGTACTCTTCCCAGCGCCGTTCGGCCCCAGGAACCCAAACACCTCTCCGCGACGGACGTCCAGCGTCAGACCGCGCACCGCGACCTTGTCGCGGAAGACCTTTCGCAAGTTTCTGGTGGAAATGGCAAGATCTCCCTTATCGATGCCGCCGGCTGCAGCCGTCGCACCTTGCGATTGTGCCGCCGAAATCAGGCTCTGCACATCAGGAGCCCAGACTTACCACTGCCGCCAATCCTTGGCTGGGGCTGCCGTGACCCGCCAGGGAATGCACAATTCCGTCTTTCACCCAAATGATTGCGTAGTTTCCGCGGAACGTTCCCGTTGGAGCGAATTCGATGGATGTGCCATTGACGCCGTCCACTCCGACCGTCCGGTAGGTGGCTTTGTCCTGCGGCACGGGAATGACCAGCGTTGACGACCAATCAACCGTTTGAGCAAAGCTTTTTGCCTCGGCCGCGCCCAGCCCTGCGAGCTGCAAGCCAGCTTCGGCCAGGGCCGCCATGTTCAAATTCGGAGGTACGCTGACCGTGGGGCTCGGGATCTGTAAAAATCGTATGCAGGTGCCATCGCCCGAATCCTTTCCCCCACTGCCGCAATTTCCATACCGGATGCGCACGCCCTTGGACACGTGAACCGCCACTGTACTGCCGCTAATGGAGTCGGGAACCTGGATATCGGAGCGTCCTGCTTCCTCAAGAACCGCGCGAATCCTGTCGCTGTCAAGCGTCATGTGAAACGCGCCTTCGTCCTCCACTTCTATCCGCTCCGGCGGGCCGACGCTGTCGAGCGACTCCACTTTAAAACCCACTTTCGCCGCAGCCGTTGCAAGGTCGGGAACGACAACCGCCTCACCCGGCTTGATCGTGACCACCACGCTGTCCGAGATGAGTTGAGACAAAGCTCGCGCGTGCCCGTTGAGAATCCCTGCCTGCATCAGGGCAGACGTGTCCACCGGCACCACTGCCAGCTTCTGAACCCGCAGCGTCTGGAGAAAGCGCTGTCCCCATGTCCGCACGGGCGTGAAGCTCAGCAGGAGAACCAACGCGAGCGCCGCGCCCGCAGCGCTCACCTGCGGAATCCTCCACCACACGGGCACACGGCTGCTCTGCGCCGGCTTCCTGTTTGCTGCTTCGGATCGATATCTCCCATATGCAAGCTTCGGATCTACCATCTGCTCGTCCGGTGAGTCCAGCACAGCCATGCAATTCTTGACTTCTTGAGAATCACCTCTGATCTTGGCTGTCTTCAGGCCGCAGTTGCCGCACGAGAACACATGTTGTTCCAGGCGGTCGCGTTCTGCACGGCCCAGTTGACCGTCGACGAAAAGTCGCAACTCGCCTTCGCTTGGACACTTCATCTAGCTTTCTCCTTTACCGTCAAGGCCAGATACTTCTTCCGAAACTTCTCCTCTGCCCGGTTTAGCAGTGTTCCCACGCTCCCCACGGACACGCCTAGCGATTCGGCGATTTCCTTGTACGACGAACCGCCCGACCGCATCAGCAAGAGTTGGGCACACACCGGGTCCAATGCGCTGAGCGCCTCCCTCACGCGCCGCCGGTTCTCATCCCGCAACAAATCTTCAAGAGGGCCGTTGTGATGTAGCCCGTCCTTCGTATCTCGGGCCGCGCTCCCCTCATATCGTGTCCGCTTGCCCGAAGCACGAATCGCGTCAATGCCGGCGTTCATCGCCGCGCGATAAAGCCAAGGCCCGATGTTCTGCGTGAGAAGCCACGACGCAGGCCGGCGCGAAAGCCGCCAGAATACCTCGTTCGAGAGTTCCTCGGCCTGTCCCCGGTCGCCCGTGAGTCGGATCAGCAGGCGCAGCACGCGTTCGTAATGTTCAAGAAACAGGAACTCGAACTCGGACTCATCCTGGCTAGCGACGCGAGCACTGGGCGAATCGGTCAGCGATTCACTGATAACGTCGTTGCCGTCGAATATAGCCCCCATGCTGCCCCTCACACTTGCTAAACGTTTGCCGCAGGGGAATTATGACAAGAATTCGCCCTGGCGGCCAAATAGGCAACCTTTTTGCCGGTCAGAAACGCCGAGCAGCCGATGACGGAAGCGTCGTCTTCTCTACACGCGTCTTGCCATCCGCCAAACAGAAGCTTCTTCTCCTCCCAATTTGCCGGACCAATCGAATATGATTCTTTATTGCTGGATTGGAGTCTCCTGTGAACGTTGCTGTCGTCGGCGCTACCGGCAGGGCCGGCAGCCGAATTGTCACCGAACTGCTGGCTCGCGGACATACTGTCATCGCCGTCGCGAGAGATCCAGCCAAAGTTGCAGAAGCGGAAAACCTGACCGTGAAACAGGACAATCTCGCCGACCCGGCCAAGACGGCGGCTCTGATCGGCCAAGCTGATGGTCTTGTGAGTGCCTACGCGCCTCCGTCCGACAACACGGACGAACTTCTTGTCGTGACCGCACGCTTAATCGACACCGTCAAGAAGGCCGGCATCCCGCGCCTGATCGTTGTCGGCGGAGCCGCCAGCCTTTATGTCGCCCCAGGTCTGACCTTGCTTGCCTCTGGTCATCTCCCCGAAGTCTGGAGAGCCATCGCTACATCGCATGCCAAAACGCTCGAACTGTTGAAAGCGTCCGATATAGACTGGACCTACTTCAGCCCTGCGGCCTTCTTCGAGCCTGGCTCGCGCACGGGAAAATTCCGATTGGGCGAGAACGATTTGGTAGCGGACGACAAGGGCCAAAGCCGTATCTCGATGGAAGACTACGCCATCGCTCTGGTCGACGAGCTGGAAAAACCCGCGCACCGAAAAGCGCGTTTCACAATCGGTTACTGATGCATTTCCGGACTATCCTTCTCCCACTGCTTCTGAGCGCCGGCGCTGGGGCCCGCGCACCGGCTCCGGACGACGCTGCCATCCGCCAGCTTGTGCAGCGTTATGTCAATGCGCGCAATCACGCCAACGACGCCGCTGTCCGGGAGCTCTTCACGCCCGATGCGGATCAGTTGGTCTCGACCGGCGAATGGCGGCGCGGCCTGGACGCACTCCTCAAGAGCGCAATGGCCAGTTCGAAAAAGGAAACCGGCCAAAGCTCGGTCGTTCTCGAATCCATCCGTCTGCTCGGCAACAACACCGCCATCGCCGACGGGCGCTATGAAACCTCCGTCATCGGAGGCGTCGCTCCCCGTAAAATGTGGTCGACCTTCGTCCTGCAGCGAACCGGAAGCGGGTGGCGCATTGCTGCCATTCGCAACATGCTCCCCGCGGCTCCCTCCCGCTAAACAAAAAAGGCGCGGCCAGCAGACTCTCTCTGCGCCGCGCCTCCTGTCTTATTGCTGAATTGCTTTACTGATTGACTTCGATGTTGACGGCCCGCGGCTTCGCGACTTCCTTCTTGGGCAGCGTGATAGTCAAGACGCCGTTCTTGTAGTCCGCCTTCACCTTATCTGCCTCGACCGTTTCCGGAAGGCTGAACGCTCTTACAAACGCCCCATAGGACCGCTCGATTCGGTGGTAACCTTATCCGTTCTTCTGCTCTTCGAATCGCCGCTCACCCTTCAGCGTGAGAGTCCCGTTCTCGATCTGGATTCCGACGTTCTTAGGGTCGACTTCAGGAAGATCGGCTTTAAGCACCAGCTCATTCTCGTTCTCTAGGATGTCTACCGCTGGAGTCCAGGGCCTTGAAGTGCTCGGTTCGCTGAAGAGCCTCGATAAAGAATCCTGGAATACACGCAATCCAGCCGGAAAGTCCTCAAATTCGGATTGAAGCGGATTGTACTTAATAACAGGCATGGTTGATGACCTCCAAGTTAACTGTGGCCATTTAGATATGGCTACACTCGTATCATAAAATATGCGTGTAGATTTGTCAAGCATTTCTGACTTTCGCCCCGCAACTTTTTGGGGGACCCTCCGGCCTCCCCCGCTCATCTCTCTTCTCGTATGCCCCCTCTACAAGAAGGCGATAAAGCCCCAGATAT
>JAOAPP010000676.1 GCA_025462985.1 Bryobacterales bacterium
AAGGGTTTTGATTGGCAGTGGCGACGATGCCGGAACGGGGATTGTAGGCGCTCGGCATCTGCTCGAAGGGAATGTAGCCGGCCCATTCGTAATTGCCGGAGGAGCCATCGAGGGGGATATTGCTGTCGAAACCCCGGCGAATGGGAACTCGGCCGGCAGCCTGGTAGCCGATGTTCCCAGCCCCGTCACCAAACACGAAATTCTGTGCGGGCCCCCAGAAGGTGCTGAGAGCGGTGCGGAAGTCGTTCCAGTTTTGGGCACGGTCAATGGCCCAGAAGGGGAAGCCGAAGCCCTCGCTGGCGCTCCATTTCATGCTGTAGCCCCGGCCCTTCGAAGCGGCGAGGACTGGACCGTGGCGCGTAACCCAGGTGTTCACCGTGACGGGCTTGCCGCCGCGAACTGCGATGGTTTGAGTATCGAGCTGGGCTTGTTCGGTGTGTCCCTGATAAAGATAGCGGCCGGTCTGGTCATCAATTTGTTCGATATAGATATCGAGCACATCGGACTGGAGATTGGTGACGCCCCAGGCGACCTGGGCGTTGTGGCCGGTGATGACACCCGGTACACCCGGGAGCGCACCACCCGAAACGTTGAGGCCCGGCGCTTTCAAGTGAACCAGGTGCCAAGTGCCGGGGATCCCGTAAGACAGGTGGGGATCGTTCGCCACCATCGGCTTGCCGTCAGCCGTGTGAGCGCCGGAAACGGCCCAGGCGTTGGAACCGGGACTGAGTTGGCCACCTTGCACCGGCGGAAAAAGAACGCGGAACTTAGCAGGGTCCTTCACGGTAGCCAGGAGTTCGCCGCGCTCGAGATCCTGGGCGGCGGAGTCGGTGAGGTCGCGGAACATGACGAGTCCGACGAGGATCGAGTCGGTGATCGTCCACGGGCGCGGGTCGTAGGCGTGGCCAGGGAGAGAAAACTCCAGTGAGTATTGGCCGCGGTGAGTTTCGATGAAATAGTTCACGCCGCGGGCGTATTCGACGAGCAACGCCCGCTCCTCGGGGGAGAGGTGGGCGGCATCGGCCTCAGCAATCGGACGCATGCGCATGCGGCGAGCGTGCTCGTCTTCCCGGACGGCGGGCGGACCGAACACCTCGGCTAATTCGCCTGCCGCGAAGCGACGAAGGACGTCCATCTGCCACAATCGGTCTTGGGCGGTAACGTAGCCTTGCAAGAAAATTGCATCCTGCCAAGTGGCTGCTTCGATGTGCGGAATGCCGCGCCCGTCGCGCTTCACGTCAGCTGCGGCGCTTACTGGAGCAGTGATTTCCCCCGATGTTTTCGGTAGCGGCCGCATGGCATACCAGTAAACGGCGGCAAGGATGAGCAAAACAACCATCGCAATGGTGACATTGACGAGGCGCACTAGGCGGGATAACACTAAGCGATTTTACTCTGGGAGAGCAAGCGCTGCCCTTTTCCGAGAGGCCATCCGCAACGGCGCATGACTGTCCGGTTCTTTGCGCTGCTTCTTATTCTGGTGACCAACGGGTTCTTTGCGGCCGCCGAAGTCTCGCTGGTTTCCGTGCGTCAATCGAGACTGCGGGAATTGGCGGAACAGGGCCAAGTGGGCGCGCAACGCGCTTTAAGTCTGCTGGCGAATCCGGGCCGGCTGCTTTCGGTAACCCAGGTGGGCGTCACGCTGGCAAGTCTGGGCCTAGGGTGGGCGGGCGAGGACACGCTTTATAGAGCATTTCGCAGCGTGATCGACTCGCTTTCGGTCCAGTTTCCTTCGATCCATGCGTCTCCCGTACTGCTACATGGCATAGCGTTCGCGCTGTCTTTCCTGCTGATCAGCTATTCGCACGTGATTATCGGCGAGGTGGTTCCGAAGAACCTGGCTATTGAGAAGGCGGATAAGATAGCGATTCTGGCTGCCCCGACGCTGCTGTTTTTCTATCGCATCTCACAGCCGTTTGTGGTGGTGATTGAGCGGTCTTCGGCGTTGATCCTGCGAGCGCTTGGACTTGGCACCGGTCACGCGCACGGGGGACACACACCGGAGGAGTTGAAGTACATCATTCAATCCAGCCGGAGTGAGGGCCATCTGGCGCAGTTCGAAGAATCGACGATTCAGCACGTGATTGAACTGGCGGACCACTCGGCGCGGGAGATTATGACGCCTCGGCGCAACATGATCTCCGTATCCGTGGACGCGAGCCACGACGAGGTATTGAGCGTGATGGTGGAGCATAAATTCACGCGAGTGCCCGTTTACGAGGACAGGCCGGAGCAAATTATCGGAGTCCTGCATTACAAGGATTTGATGCGGGTGTGGGATGAGCGGCTGTTCGTGCATGACAGGCGGCGAACGACGAAGCCTTTCCGCCTGCGCCGTTTCGTGAGATCGCCGCTGGTGGTGCCGGAAACGAAGGAGATCAATGAACTGATCGACGAGTTCCGGAAGGCTCACACTCATATGGCCCTGGTGGTGGACGAGTTCGGGACAGTGACCGGACTTGTAACGTTGGGCGATGTGTTGGAACAGATCTTTGGTGACGTGGGGGACGAGCACGATGTGGTTCGTCCAGCGGTGTCGTATCAGGACAAGCTCCTGCAACTGGAGGGGAGCACGACGATTCGCGATCTGGAGACGCGCTATAACATTGTGCTGCCTTCCGAGGCCGAGTTCGAGACACTCGCGGGATTTCTGTTGTTTCAATTCGGGTACATCCCGAGCGTGAAAGATTCCCTGATCTATGGGGGACGGCGGTTTAGCGTCACCGAGATGGATCGGAACCGGATTGCAAGAGTGTTGATCGAGAGGCTGGAGCCTAAGGAACAGCCAGATCCGGCAAACGAGGGGTGAGGCGCGTTTCGAGCATCGCCCTATGTGGCTGCGGAGCTGCTGGCGGAAGCACTGTGTGACGCCGCCGCTGCCACAACAGGAAGATGGCTGGATAAACCAGCAGTTCCAGCAAGAATGAAGAGCCAAGGCCACCGCACATGGGGACGACCAGGCGGCGGGTGAAATCTGCGCCAGGAGCTTGTGAGAAGAGTACGGGCAGCATACCAGCCAAGGCAGCCAGAACGGTCATCAGCTTTGGCCTGAGACGACGCGCAGCACCATCGATGACGGCTGCACGGAGATCCGTGCTTGCGGCAAACCCGGCTTCGAGCCGCCTGCGCCAGGCGAGGTCGAGAAAGAGGACCATAAATATGCCGGTTTCGGCATCGAGACCAAGCAGCGCGAGCAGGCCGACCCAGGCCGCGGCGGATAGTTTGTAATGTAGGACTGACATCATCCAGATCGAACCGGTGAGCGAGAACGGCACGGCAAGGCAGATGAGCATTGTGTAGAACAGAGAACGGGTTCCCGCCCATAAGATTAGGGCAATTAGCAGAACCGCGAGCGGAACAATCCATTGCAAACGGTTGTGCAGTCGCTGGATATCCGCGAAGCGCCCGGCCCATTCGAGGCTGTAGCTTATTGGAAGGTGGACTCCCCTTGCGACGGCAGACTGCGCCTTTCCGAGGTAGCGCTGAATGTCCTGCCCCGCGACATCGAGATAGACGTAACTGGCCGGAATGCCGCCTTCCGATCGGATCATCATGGGACCGGTATGCGGAACGACTGATGCGATTGAGCCGACACGGATAGTGTCCTCATTCGGACCTTGGATTTCGAGCTGTTTAATGGCATCGATCGTGTCGCGGTAATCGCGGGGATAGCGGACGTATACGGCACGCGGTATGAGGCCGTCATGGATGAAGATTGCCGGCACTCCTCCGAGCGCTGGGAAGATCTGATCTTGCGCGCGGGCGAGCGGGAGGCCGTGCTCAGCAAGTTTGTCACGGTCGAAATTCACATCGAGGAAGTATCCGTTTTGGAGTGGTTCGGCGTAGGCCAACTTAGTTTCAGGAAGAGACTCGAGAACGGTTCGGATCTGCCGGGACAACCTCTCCAGTTCCGCTGGCGAGGGCCCGATCACTTTCACCACGAACGCGGTGCGAGAGCCGGAGGACAGCATGTCCGTGCGGCCACGGATGGGCGAGGTCCAGGCGTTTACGACTCCGGGCATACGGACCGCGTTGTCCAACTGCGATTCAAGCTCCTCGGGTGTGATGCGGTCGGGCCAGAACGGGCGGAGGAGCCGATGGGCCAGCCATGGGGGAACTACGCCGGTGTACCAGCGCTTCCGGGCGCGCCATTCATTCTCAGGCCGCAATTCGATGTTTGTTTCCACCATCTCAAACGGAGCGGGATCGGTAGCGGTATCCGCATGTCCGGCTTTAGCGAATACGGTTTGCACTTCCGGCACCGCGCGCAAGGCCTGGTCTTGATGCTCGATGAGGCCTTTTGCGGCAGTGATGGAGGTGCCGGACGAGGTGGTGGGCATGAACAAGCGACTGCCCTCCTCGAGCGGCGGCAGGAACTCGGACCCAAGTTGGAGGAGAGACGGCACGGTGAGTTCGAGTAGCAGGAAAGCAGCAACGACGACAACCCAGGGGCGAACGAGCAGGATGTTCAGCAGGCGCTCGTAACCGTGCCCGAGCCAGGCTGAGAGAGAATCCGAGCGCGAGGCGCGAACTCGCGGCCAGAACTGGAGGCAGGCCATGCGGGCGGCGGGGGTGACGACGACGGCACAAAAGGCAGCCGCAATCATGGCTGACGTTTTAGCGAGTACCAGCGGCCGGAAGATACGGCCTTCGCTCCCCGACAAAGCGAGCAGGGGCAGGAAGGCAACCACAATGATGCTCAAGGCCAGAAATACGCTTGGACTGACCTCGCCCATCGCTCGAAGGACGGTGCGTTCTGGAGGGTGTGCCACGGCATCCGGCATTCGCAAGCGGTGAAAAACGTTTTCTACCTGAATGATGACGCCGTCCACCAACACGCCAACAGAAAGGGCGAGACCGGTAAGACTCAGAACGTTGAGCTCGACATGAAACAAGCGCAACAGGAGGCCGCTGAGACATAGGCAGATCGGGATGGTTCCGACGGCGACGACAGCCGATGAGATATCCCACAAAAAGAGCAAGATCACTGTGCTGACAACGAGGGCGGCCAGCAGCAGGTCCGCGCTGAATCCGCCGATTGCAGTGTGAATGAGTTTAGAGCGGTCATAGACGGGGGCAACGGCTACTCCGGCGGGCAGTCTTGTCCGTAACTGCTCCAGTTTGCTCTTGACTGAGTGGAGGACAGCCGCGGCATTTCCTCCCTGGCGAAGAATGACGATGCCGCCGACCGCTTCCCCGCGTCCGTTGAGGTCAGTGACGCCCTGGCGCGCATCAGGCCCGACCTGGATTTGCGCGACGTTTCTGAGCAATACAGGCCGGTTCGTCAGGTGCTCCATGCGGGATTCCATACTGATGCGCGGAGCGGCGAGGATCACCTTTTCGAGATCGGCAACCGAGGTGAGGAGCCCGGGACTTCTGACTATAAAATTCTGCCCACCGAAGTCCAGCGGGCGCGCGCTCGCTTCGCTATTGGCCTCCTTGATAGCCATGACTACGGAGTCGAACGGAATGGAGAGAGCGGCCAGCTTGAAAGGATCGACGATCACCTGGAACTGGCTTTGAAATCCTCCTACGCTTGCGACTTCGGCTACTCCCGGAACTTTGTTCAATTCCGGGCGGATAGTCCAATCCTGCAAGTCCCGCATCTCGGCAAGCGAGCGCCGGCGGGTGCTGTCGATCAGCGCGTACTGGTAAACCCATCCCGTGGCGCTCGCATCGGGACCAATCTGCGGGACCACGCCTTCGGGCAACCGCGGCTGGAGTTGATCGATGGTTTGTTGAATCTGCGCGCGGGCTTCTAAGACGGGAGCGCTGTCGGCGAGCGTAAGGTAGACCTTCGACGCGCCGTACTCGGAGGATCCGCGCACGCCCGCGACGTCTTTGACGCTCTGCAAAGCGAATGAGATGGGGTTTGTCACTCGCGCCTGGACCAGTTCTGGCGCGCGATCCCAAGAAGTGAGCACTATGACCTGGCGGTCGCTCCAGTCGGGTAGTGCGTCCTGGGGAAGGGTGGCAAACGACCATGCTCCTGCTCCAGCAAGAAGGCCGGTGATGGCCAGCACAGGAATCCAGTGCCGGGAGCTGAATGCGATCAACTGCATCATTGTTTATCGTTCGAGGCTTGCGGCTTAAGTCTCAAGGATCTATTTGAGGCCGGAGTCGCGATTCGGAGTCGACGAGGAAGGCGGCTTTCGCGACGACAGCGTCGCCCAGTTTCAGGCCGCCGTGCACTTCGTAGAAGCCGTCCGAATGTGCACCAAGTTGGAGGGAGCGGGCGACAAATTTAGAATCTGACTGAGGAACATAACAGATCCAGCGATTTCCGCTCCAAAGGACGGCATCCTCGGGGACGGCCAGGACGGGCGGTCCCGAGTGGTGGATTCGGAGATGCACCGGCATGTTCGAGCGCAGGTTCAAAGATGTGTTGGGGAATACGAGCGTAACCTTGGCAGCCCGGTTCTGCTCGCTGTAGATACCCAGAACATTGGTTACTGTGCCCTTCCACGTCTTACCAGGGTCGCTGTCGGAAGTCATTTCGGCAGACGATCCTTTCTTAACGAGATCGATGGAGTCCAGCGGGATATCTGCGGTGACCGGTAGGGTCTCCACAGTTGAATAGAAAGCCAGGACGGAGCCTGCCGGTACGACAGTGCCAGGATGAGCGCTGACAGTGATCCAGGCCGAGGCGGGCGAACTGATCTCCGTCCGAACCGCAGGGGCGTCTAGGCCCGGTCTCGGGAGAATCGACAGAATCAGCTGCCCTTTCTGAACGGGCACCGAATTGGGACCATCCAACGCGAGGAAGATTTTTTCGATTGTGCCCGCGACTGGAGCTTTGAGCATTTCCGGGCTGCCGAGCACGATCTCGCCCGGAGCGACCACGTCCGCAAGCGGGCGGATACGGGTGACATGCTCAGTTTCGATGCCAGACCGCTTTTGCTCCTCGGGGGAAATCTGCACTCCAATAAATCCCCTGCTCGCATCGAAGGCTCTCGTCAGGCGCATGCCGCAGACGGGACACATGCCGGGCTGGTTTGAGGTGTAGTTCGGGTGCATGGAGCACCGATAGCTCGCCGAGTTGGAAGCGGAACCCTGATGCGGGGCCCGGACCGAACAGTAGATACGATATCCGCCGAGGGCGGCCACCGCGCCAGCGAGCATGAGTGCAGCCGCGTGCTTCATAACTTCCTTTTCGGAAGGATTCCGGGCGATTCCGAATTTAGGCGTGACCGGACGGTTGCTCCCAGGGCTGTGTAGGTGTCAGACCGGCACGCCCGGCTGCCGGCTGCGACGTACCGCTAGTAGTGATACTAGGCGCGGCTCGGGACAGAGTTGGGTTGGTTGGGGCCCCAGAAAGGTTCGTTTGTGCTGGTCGGTGAATTATGGATGGCGAGCTCTGAATCAAGTGCGGACTCCTGGCCGGCATAGGTAATTGACCATTTGAGGGCCAAGCTTCCAGCCAGAGTCAGGACAGGCGCCACGCCGGACCGAATGAAATGCGACCTGCTGCGGCGGAGCAGCATCGGTGCGGCCAATCCGACCAGTGCCGCGCCCCAGATGAAGAGTTTGGACTGCTTGCCTCGAATTAAAGGGCGGGTCGCTTTCCGAGCAGTGCCGACGTAGGTTGCCAAGGCGACGGCCTCGGCGGTGCTCGCCACATCTTCCAATCTGCGAAGGACTTTGTGCACCGCCTCGTCATCCGAGCGGTAGGTGCACAGAGTTAAGGCGGAAAAGGCTCTGCTCATATAACTGCAGGCAAGCAGTTCGCCGAGGAAATGTGATTGGGCCCAAACAGGAATGCTTGTTGTGGAGAGCAACACACCGGGGTAGCTCAACATTGTCAGTGCGAACGGCATTCCGAGAAGGGTGACGAATCTGGCAGGAAGAAACCGTTGTGCGAGGCGAATCCATCGGCCAACCATCGGGTTGCGCTGCGCGGGCAATTGACTGGTCAGCATCAACGTCGAACAGAGGCCATAGCCGCTGAGCGCCCACGCGCCGTGATTCATCGGCGAGGTGCGTTTGAAGATGCGGAGCATGTGGTGAAAGCGCTCCGGCCGCCCGAGGTCGATAATGAGGAGCGGCGGACAAGGAAGCATGAACAGAAATGAGAGGTAACGCCCGAATCGGATCGTCGGTAGCCAACGTTCGTTTCCCACCAGTTCCGCCACGGTCGAGAGAATATAACAGCCGCTGCTGATTCCTTCCGAGAAGAAGTAGAGGGCAATCTCCCATTTCCAGAACGGTCGTTTCAGAATGGGCAGTCCGTAGTAGCCGGGGTCGCGTACGCGCTCAGGTCGTGCCGTTGCCTTTACGACGTCGTAGGTGGGCGTTAGCTTCTCAAAAGGATCGGGCGAAAGTGGATTCGGGCTGGGGTTAGGCACTTAGTCTGCCTTCCCGGAGAACAAAATGGCGGACACAGCTGTGAGCCCGATGGCCGCCGCGAAGCTGAAGAGGTAATTGCGTTTCAGGTGCGCCGCAGGAC
>JAOAPP010000830.1 GCA_025462985.1 Bryobacterales bacterium
ACGGTCAATGTCCCGCTGATGAGGTTGCTCACATAAGCCTGCCGGCCGTTGGGCAATACCGCGATACTAGTCGGATTTTCACCAGTCGGCATATTGGCGGTGATTTGGCTCGTTGCGGCGTCAATCACGGAGACAGTGTTACTACCCTCGTTGACCACATAGGCGAACCGTCCGTCCGGTGCCCACCTAATGTCCCGCGGGTTCTTTCCAACCACGATGGTCCTAACGACCTCAAGAATGTTCGTGTCGATCTCTGATACCGAATTTGCGTCATAGTTCACGCTAGCAACTAGAGGACGGTCGGGACTTACGGCAATGCTATGCGGACTCATCGCGACCGGGATAGTTTTGAGGACCGTGAGCATGGAAGTGTCAATTACGGAAATCACGTTGGACTCGTGGTTAGCGGTGTAGGCACGGCTGCCATCGCGAGAGAATGCCACCCAATGGGGATTCGGCGCGACTGTGATTTGTTTAATGATCTTGTTGGTGGCAGTGTCGATCACCAAAACCGCACCAATATCATGCTCTGGCACGAAAAGCTGTTTTCCATCCGGGGTGACCGCCGGGACGAATGGGCGCGCGGGTTGTGGGATTGTTGTGATCACAGAGTTCGAGTCGGTGTCAATCACGTCAATCTCGTGTATCGTTTTTTCATCGTTGTAGATGGCGACGTACAGCCTGCGGCCGTCCGGTGCAAAGACGAGATGTTGAGGCGGCCCTGTCGCAATAGGAACGGTTCTAGTCACCCGGCTGGTTGCTGTGTCCAACACAGTGATGATTTGGGCATCCCTATTGGCGATGTACGCTTGCCGACCATTGGGTGAGACCGCGACGAAGGTGGGAGTCTTTCCCACCTGGATGGATGGACCGACAGCAGGTATCGCGACCTCAGGTCCGATCGTCGGTGCGGCGGATGGTGCGTGAGTTGGGCCTGATGATGGTCCATTAATGCCGACAAGCACCACAAGGAGGACTATTCCGACTAGCGCCAACAGTGCGCCAGCAGCGATCACCACATGCCGACGGTGCAGTGCACTCGAGTAGAGGACTACCAGTGCCGGTGGTATCCGACGCAGTTGGCGAGGTATCCAGAGCACGATGTTGCGCCTCGCATCGACTCCATCGGCCTCCCGTCGAGGTTGCTCCTCACGTGGAGGTTGCTCCTCACGTGGAGGTTGCTCCTCCCGCCGGGCCTGCTCCTCGGCCTCGTGGCGAGCCTGCTTCGCAACGTCTAGCCGGCTCATATCGGGATTGAGCTCGGCGATGAGCTTTCTCGCCGCGGTGGATACTATCCTGCTGTCATCATCGGTTAGAAGATAAATTTGGTTGATGACCTCGGCTCGGACTCGACCGTTGCCGGCGCGGTGAAGGTGAGCTAATCGGTCAAGTGCGGCTACCCGCTCCTGCGCAAACGGGCTTTTGGTTGCGTCGCGAATGTAGCCCGGAAGGACCCAGTGTATGTTTTGCGCTACTACGATGCGACCCTCGACGTTTTCTTGTTTTTTGGGACGTTGTTGAGGCATTTCTTCGATGACGCGGTCGTGCACATAGCTGTACAGTTCATCAATCGAGATCTCTCCGTCGCTGTCGAGGTCGGCTTCTCCAGTAGTTAATCCCTCGACAAGGAAACGAGTGAATACAGATTGGCTCCCTTCGCCGACGATGCGATTTCCTTCGAAGGAATACTGGGTCGAGTCGGATGCGGTGAGCACCACCCGCCCCTTACCGCGAAACTTCTCAAGAGTGTTCACCTGACTGCCAGCTTTGGAGATGTGACCTGCCGGAAAGGCCCCGCTGTAGCAGCAGTCGAGCACGAGTATCTTCTGTTGTGATGAGCAGGCCTCCATGGCTTCATCGATCTGTTGAGCCGACAGGCCTGTGAAGAGCAGGCGGTCGTGTATGGTGTTCGTCATGGCCAGATACAGACGCCCCCGGTCGTCCTTTAGGCCATGTCCGGTAAAGTACAGTAACGTAAGATCGTCACGGCGCCGGTTGTCATAGAACTCGCCTATGGCTTGTAGCACAACGTGATATGGCTTGTTGATCAGGACGGTGACGTCGAAGTTAGCGATTTCGGGATTGCTAAGAGCGTCCGCCAGCGCTTCCGCGTCGCGCGCTGGAGCAGTCAATTGACGCAGCGTGCTGTCCACGTAACGGTAGGTGCCTACCAGCAACGCCGACCGTCGCGGCGGCATGTCACTCCACCTCGTGGCGATGCAGGTAGGCTTCGATCAGCGCCCGTCGTTCCTGTGTAGAGGCTTTCTCCAGCACAATCGTGTCATTATCAATGGTTACGGAGATACGTCGGGCATTGGCCTGCCGGCCAAGCCAGTCCCGAGCAGTCTCAATCAATCCAGAGAACACGCCACCAGCAGCACTCAGGCTGATCAGCAAAGCACTCAAACTGATGGGATCGACACCCTTCGCCCCGCGTGGCGCCTCTTCCGAGGACACAGCGGTCACGGATTCGACGTCGAGATCCTTCAGCTCAGCTCGCAACTGCCGAACCAATCGATCAGCCTCATCTAGATCGACATCCGGCTCCGATTCCACAACTAGGACAAGATCACGCACTAGGACAAGATCACGAGGCATACTGCCTGAACCACAGTCGACGCCGTACCCAGCCATCGCTGCCTCCTCCGACGATCCCACCCTTGCGTGCGCTTGACCACTACTTTGAGTAACGGAGTAGACGCACATCTGCCACCTCCCCCACTAGATGGCGTAGGTGTTATCGCATTAACTGCCTATAGTGTTACTCGCAAGTAGATGGTCAGCAAGTTCTTAAGTTCGCGTCCGCTACCGTTTAGCCTCGCGGTCACAAATCATCGACTCGCACCTGTCCTTGACCGGGCGCCCGGACTGGATCCGGCGACTGACGCCGGTCAGTTCGCAGCATCGCTCTGTCCAGATGAACGATCACGAGCACCGACGAGCCGAGCACCACCGTCCCGCGATCAGGCTACGCTCAGTGAGTAAACCATTGCTGCGGGTGTTGTGGTTCACCCATTACCCGCGCGATTCCTCCGGCTCTGCCAAGGTCGACGCTTCGTCCACCCGCAGCTCCGGCATTTCGACGCCCCCTTTCCTGTCCTGACGAACTACATAGCCATCACAGGTAATGAGAACGAGCAACGCCCGGTGGATACGTCGTACGCAACCCCGATCAGGTGAACTTGGGCGGCGGGCAGATAGTGGCCGGTTGGGCGCCGCCCGCTGAGGTCACCGTGACAATCATGCTGATGAGGATCTTCTTGGTGCGGCCGGGGTTCATGGTTACTCCTGTATTGGGTGAGCGGCGTCTTGGTTGCGGCCAGGTCCACACTGCTGGGCTGGGCATAGAAGACCAATGGGGTCAGGAAGCACTGAGCCATCGGATCGCCTGTGCCAGGCTGTGTCGCGTGGCTGCGCGGGAGGTGTCGCTCGACCTGCTTCGGACGTTCCACGCGGTGCACCGCACCCGGGACCCTGACAGCCGCAGCCGGCGTCGCAGCCGGTGTTGTGGTTCGGTGCCGGCTCGGCCTGGCCGACGATTCTCCGGCTCTCGTACGCACGGCCGATCATCGTTCACACAGGTTTGCGCGCTGGACCGGGTTTACGATCGATCAGTCATTTGAATATCTGTGTGCCAGCGGCATTCCGTAAGTTTCTCGGAACGTCGCCCC
>JAOAPP010000701.1 GCA_025462985.1 Bryobacterales bacterium
TGCGGTCCGTTTCAGCTGGGGATATCGGTCGCTGCGCCATACCATCTGATAACTTCACCGGTTTTGTCGCGGAGCGCTTCGACCTGGAGCAGGAACCAAAGACCATCCGGAAGATTGAACCACGCGAGCGCTGGGATTGTGTCGACGACCGTCAAGTTCGTCTTGTGATGTGATTCCGGGACACGCATGACCTCTCCACGACGAGCGTTTTTCCCGTACCCTCTGGCGTTCGCTAGTAGCGTTGATGGATACCCGCCAATCCAAGATGTGCGCCCGAATACTCGACTTGGATCTCCGGACTCCCTATTATCCCTCCCTTCGGACTGGTGCTGCCGCTCTGAGCGAAGGACCTTCAGAACCACTGCTCAATGTTCCCTGCGAGGTAAAACCACCTCTTTCCCGTTACCTCGCGCACATGATGGTTCGCTACGCTTCAGGCGTGATCGTTCCGCTGAAGTGCCGCCGCGGTCATCAGCATTTGAATTTTAGTGTCCAAGGACTCTGCGATACGCAAGACTTCCCCGGTCGCCGTATTCCGCGAGGCAGCTCGCCATGCGATCATACGACAGGTGTACGGCCGTGGATCGCTCCTCAACCAGAACGGTCACTCGAGCGTAAGCTGCGGCATCGGGTACATGTTCCGTCACCAACGATGAAAGTTCTGTTCGCCATTCTCGCTCTTGGATGCCTGCCGCCGGGCGCTTCGCCTGCTCTGGTCGTTGCACCTCGCAATCACAGCCAAGTGAAGGCCGCCAAGCGGAAGCCGCATCGGGTAAGGCACACAAGGGCTCACAAACACCACAAGCGTTGATTATTCCTATCGTGCTGATAATCCTTTGGCGACCATCTCTGATAGAGACGAGATCAGCAAATCGCCCGGGTTGTCAGGCGTCCAGTTGACTTCGGGAATATCTTCAACCGTGAAGGCCATGGCGATAGGGCCCTGCGGGAGATAGACAATTCCGGCGTCACTGCGCAGATGGTCGAGCGCCCCGGACTTGTTCGCAACGGTAATGTCCTTCATATCGCGCGCGATTCCATTGTGGTCTCGCTGGCGCTTTAAAATTTTCAGCATCTCCGCGGAAGCTTCCTTGCTGATCAGTTCCCCGCGATAGATTTTCTCGAGGATCGTCACCATCTCCTTCGGGCTGCTGCGGCCAATCCCCCAATGAGCGTTTTCCGGCTTTGCGCCTTCCCGTGTCACGCCGCTCGGTTGAGCTTTCAAGTTATTGCCGTCGCCCAGTATCTTGCGCATGGAACGAGTTTGCGTCAAACCAAGTTTCTCCATCCGAGCATTAACCGCATCGCCGCCAATTCGGTCGAGAATCAGATTGGTCGCGGTATTGTCGCTGACTACGATCATCAAATCCACTGCGTCTTTGATCGGAAGTTGAAACCCCGCAGTAAAGTCTTGTAGCAGACCGCTTCCGGACACCTTTTGCTCCTCGGTCACCGATATTGGCTCGCTCCATTTCAGCTTGCCTTCCGCCGCCTCGAAGAAGCATTCCACCATGATGGCCAATTTGATCGTGCTGGCGGTTCGAACCGGTTCGGTTTCTCTCAAGCCGTACGTTTCGCCGGTCTGAAGGTTCTTTGCGTAGAGGCTCACCTTGGCTCCGGTGTTTCTGATCCTGTCCTGGATGGACGAATCGAACACGGCCGTTCCCCCTTGAGCGAAACAGATGATTGAAAAACTCAGAAGCAATGCGAGGCGGCGAATTCTCATTGGAACTTATTGTCGCGAACGCTTGCTCAGGCAGGGATGTCCGGCCCAAATGAAGCGCAATGGCCAGTCGGTGCACTCCGAGATGCCCATGCGAGGCGTGGCCTCGATACTGAAATCCGGTGTTTCGCGCCAGCGCCGGATGGTCAGTTCGCCTTTGTCGAGACGCGCGCCGTACTGTGCGCGGGTGATCGCCAGAGCTTGCGTCAACTTGCCCGGCCCGTTTCCCAAACCGGTTGCCGGACCTTTCCAGTGCCGGCGCTCGTACATTCGGGCAAGTCCCGACAGCGGTTCGATCGCTCGGATCAGGACGCAGCCTGCTCTGCCTTCAGGCTCGGCCACCACGTTCAGGCATTCGTGCATGCCGTAGATGAAATAGACGTAAGCACGGCCAGGCGGACCGAAGATGACCTTGGTGCGCTCTGTGAGGCCCCGGGACGAGTGCGAGGCGAGGTCGCCTTCCCCGAGGTAGGCTTCGGTTTCCACAATCATCCCGGCAGTGTCGCCATGGACGAGCACGCAACTCAAGAGATCGCGCGCAAGGTCGACTGTGGGCCGCTCAAAAAAGGCCTGGTCGGTGGCTTCCGTATTCCGGATCAGCCGCTTGAGCGGTACAGGCTCAAGAGAAGGGCTGCAGTCTGGCGGTCGCTTCAAGTACGCTAGAAAGTTAGCACGAGCACTCGGTTCGCATGCGACTCTTCACGGCTATCGACCTTCCGCCGGACATGCTGTTGCGCCTCGAGCGGCTGAGCAGCGCACTCCGGCCGGAGGCTTTGATCAACTGGAGTCCACTGGATAATCTACATATCACGACAAAATTCATAGGCGAGTGGCCCGAAGCGCGATTGTCAGAGTTGCACGCAACTCTGGGAAGCCTTACAGGCCGATCGGTTTTCGAAGTGGAAATCGCGGGTCTGGGTTGGTTTCCGACAGAACGTTCGCCGCGCGTCCTTTGGGTCGGCGTAGAAGCGGGCGATGCGCTGCTGGACCTGGCGCAGGCGACAGAAGAATCTCTGCTGGGTCTGGGAATCGCGAAGGAAGAGCGGAAGTATTCTCCGCACCTGACTCTGGCGCGAGTGAAACACCAGGTACCGCTGGCACAACTTCGCCGCAAGCTGGCGGATCTGGGACGTGTTTCGCTGGGCACGTTCGCCGCCACGGGATTTGCTCTTTACAGGAGCGAACCGGGCTCGAATGCCAGCATCTACCGGAAGCTGCAGGAGTATCAATTCGAACCTCCAAGTCTCGCGGCTAAGATTTAGAGAGTGACTTCGGCTTTTCTTCTGTCCGCCCTCGCGGCAGTTCTGCTGGCCTACTTTATTGGCGGCCTTCCGTTTGGGTATCTATTTGTTCGTTTTTCGCTGGGTAAAGATGTTCGCACGTTGGGCAGCGGCAACATCGGCGCAACGAACGTGCATCGAACGGCCGGACGGAAAGCGGGGCTCATCGTGTTACTTCTAGACATTCTGAAGGGGTTTATATCCGTATGGCTGACGGCTGTCATCTCGCATGGAGATCCGCTCGTTCTGGGGCTGGCGATTGTGGCGGTGATGCTTGGCCACTGCTACCCGGTTTTGCTCCGTTTCAAAGGCGGTAAGGCTGTGGCCTGCTTTATTGGCGCATTCCTTTATGTCGCGCCTGCCGCGTTGCTGGCTACAACGGTGGTGTTCGTGCTGGTGGTTGCAGGTACGAAGTTCATATCGCTGGCTTCGATCGTGGGCGCCCTCGTGTTCCCGCTTTTTTTCTGGCTCATTTATCATCCTGCTGAACCGATTCTCATTACGACCATAGTGGCGGCGCTGCTAATTGTTTATCGACACCAGGCGAATATCTCACGGCTGCTAAGCGGCACGGAGAATGTATTTTCGCTCAAAGGCGGAACGGCGCGGTAAATGGCGGGGCAGAACTCCGCTTCGACGCTCGCGATTCTTGGCGCGGGCAGTTGGGGAACAGCGCTTGCGATAGCGCTGGCCTGCCGATTCGAACGAGTGCAACTCTGGGCGCACCGCCACGAGCGTGCGAGTGCCATTGCGAAACTGCGTGAAAACAGGCTTTACCTGCCGGGCTTTCTGCTGCCGGAGAATGTTCTGGTGTCTTCGGATCTTGCGCAGACGGTTTCGGGCTGCGGTATTGTGCTCAGCGTTGTGCCATCCCGCTTTCTGCGGAGCGTCCTGGCCGGGGCGCGCGATCATGTCGCACAGTTCGGAAAGCTCGTGAGTGCAACCAAGGGCATCGAAGAAGGAAGCTTATTGCGGATGTCCGAAGTAATGCAGAGCGCACTCGGCGAGAGCACATCGGAGCGCATTGCCGTTTTGTCGGGACCCACTTTTGCAAAAGAGATCGCAGCAGGCGAGCCGGCCGCCGTGGTCATCGCCTCGCAGAACATCGGGCTGGCGGAGGAGATCCAGCGTGAGTTCGTGACTCCGTCGCTTCGTTTATACGCGAGCAGCGATGTTGCGGGCGTTGAGATCGGGGCAGCACTGAAGAACGTGATTGCGATCGGAGCCGGTGTTTGCCGTGGACTGGGGCTTGGGAGCAATAGTGTAGCGGCGCTGGTAACGCGCGGATTGGCAGAAATCACACGGCTCGCCGTCGCCATGGGAGGCCAACCTCGCACGCTCAGCGGATTGGCGGGACTGGGCGATCTGGTATTGACGGCCACGGGCGACCTTTCACGCAACCGCTTTGTAGGCGTGAAGTTGGGAGAAGGCCATACACTATCCGAAATTCTCCACGGCATGTCGATGATCGCGGAAGGTGTGGAGACATGCCGGGCAGCTCACAGCCTTGCGCAGCGCGAGAAGGTTGATCTGCCCATTGTCAGGGCGATGTACGAACTACTTTACGAGGCCAAGGATCCGCGGCAGGCGATTCGCGAACTGATGGAACGTCCGCTTACGACGGAGTAGAGCCGACAAGTTTTTTGTGTTCTTTGTGCTCCAGCCAAAGGAAATAGCCGACCAAGGTCTTGGCATCCTCAATCTCTCCTCGCCGGATCATTTGCCGTAATTCGTCCTTGCCGAACCAGCGCATTTCGATCCGCTCGTCCTCCATGGGCTGCTGTTCGCCCGCGGTGAGGTCCTCCGCTAGGAACAGGTTCATTTTTTCGTCGACATATCCGGGGCTGGCCCAGAAGCTGGAGAGAAGAGTCCAGGTCTTAGCTTCATAGCCGGTCTCCTCACGTAGTTCACGGGGTGCGGCTTCGGTTACAGATTCGCCCGGATCGACGCGGCCGGCGGGAAGCTCCCACATTTCTTTTTCCGCCGGAAGTCGGAACTGGCGGACCAGGAGGACGCGATCTTCCTTATCTACAGCCATCATGACGGCTGAACCGGAGTGACGCACAATGCTGCGATGAATCTCGAAGCCGCCCGGGTCCGTTGCAACCTCATCCACGACCCGAAACAACTTGTTTTTCAAAACTTCCTTTGAAGAGATGACCTTCATATGCTTACAGTAGCTTTGATCGTTTTGGCCAATTTGGAATCTAACCGTCGTGGAACTGATAAGCCCTTGTGCGCCGCATCCGATCAGACGACCTGTGATGTTGCAGACATGGAGATCACTCACGTTTCTTCACTGGGCCTATGAACCCACGGTGATTCGACGATTGTTGCCGAAGGGGCTGGAACTGGAAACATTTGATGGTGCGGCGTGGATCGGGCTGACCCCGTTCCTGCTCGTGAATCTGCGTCCGCCGCTGATACCGGCTCTTCCGTGGGTATCGCACTTCCCCGAAATGAACGTGCGGACCTACGTGAGGGGCCGTGACGGCAAGCCGGGCATATGGTTTTTCACGCTCGAAGCGGACCGACTGTTGGCGGTGCTCGGCGCCCGGACGTTGTACCGTCTGCCCTATCGCTGGGCACGTATGCGAGTCCGGGAAGACGACGGATTGGTGAACTATGAGAGCGATCGGTTGACTCCGTTCGGCAATGGGCGTGCGCGGATAGTGATCCGACCGGGCGTTCGGATGCAAGCAGGTCAGTTTGACAATTTTCTGACGGCGCGCTATCGGCTATATACGCAGGCGGGAAAGCGGCTCGGACATGCAGATATTGAGCATGAGCCATGGCCGCTCCGCGGTGCAGAGGTGGTTCGACTTGATCAAGATGTGATCGAGCACTCTACGGTGCCGAAGCCGATGGGAAAACCTGTGGCTCATTTTTCGCGTGAGGTTCATGTGCGAATCGGATTGCGAAGTTGGGAAGGACAGGCGTGATGGTCGGAGCCGTCGCCGTTCTAGCGTTTAGCTTCGACCTTGATCTCGGGAAAACCGACGATGTCATAAGGATCCGACTCTCGATTGGACAATATGGCAGGAAGTCGGGGAAGAAGCGGGCTGGAAACGGTTCCTTGGCGTACCGGAAACGGTTGCGAAAGTGGTCGCGCTCCGAAGATGCACTTACGCCGGCAAATCCTACGGGAGCGCCGAATTCTTACAGAACATGGAGGAGAAGATCGGCAGAAACTGGCGCAAACCAGGCCGTCCAAAGAAGGCGGCAGCTTGGGGACAGAGCGACTCGGCTCTCTTTCGGCTTTCTGAATTCTATTAGATCGGGCTAACCCGGTTTCGACGTCCGGTTTCGACCCGACCCGGTTTCCCGGGTTTCCCCCTTGATCCGAGCGCTTTTCCCAGACGCGAACTCACCGTTCCGAAACTGAACAGCAAAGAGCGTTTTAGCTGGCTAGATTGGCCCCAGTTTCACGGCATTCAGCATGCATGGTCGCTGCCGGAGCACATCAACTATGCCGAACCGCATTCGCGATCTCATAACGGAACCGCTCAGCATGGATTACGTGAAACGTAGGACAGAGGAGGGGTGGGTTGCTACCGCAGTGGAGTGGGCGCACGGTTCCACCGCTCCACAACCCGGCGCGGCAGAACAGCCGGCATTCGAAGAAGTTCCTTACGGACAGCGCGTCTCCGGCGACTGCAGGCACTTGATGGAAGATCCGCAGGAGATGAACCTCCTGGTTCTGATCTATGAAAAGGTCGTCGCGGGCTGGCGCCCGGCGAAGATTGCGATCGAACTGAACAGCCGCGGCTACCGTACCCGCAGCGGCGCACAATGGACGCCGGGTGCTGTGTTCGACTTGATGCCTCGCCTGATCGAACTCAGCCCGAAGTTCGCGGCCCGCCCCGATTGGCCGGCCCGACGCGCCACCCTCCAAATCACAACCTAAATCTGCGAATAGGACTTCGGATTCAGAACCAAGTTCGTTACGTTTGAGACGATCGACTCATAATTGAATTTCGGAGAGCTGACCAACTTCTTCCAGTCCGGATCGGAGCTGAATGCCTTCCAAAGGTCGTTCATCTGCGCGAGATCGGGATAGCTCAGCATGTAAGTGAGATTCGGGAGGCGTGGGCCCACCAGGGTGTCACCATAGAAGACTCCCCAAAATCCTGCTTTTCTGAAAATCTCGAACTCGCCACTGTGAAACATCTCCACCTTGCGAACGTGGGCAGCGTTGCTGGGGCTCTCATAAGTGCGCAGCTGGAAAATGCGATTGCCCTTTGAAGCGGTCACGGGAGGAACGGTCAGTTTAGGATAGCCTTCAAAGGCGATCATGAGCTGGCTTTCGATGCGCAGGTAGGCAGGTTCTTTGGCCGGCGCTGTCCAAAACGGCTTCGCCGCTTCCATGAATTGCTGATCCTGGGATAGGTGCAACTCGGCCGTAACTAGTGCTTCCAGCGAAGGACTGGGGAGGAGCAGGTAAATGGACGGCGTTTCCGGCCCGATAAAAAGGCTGAAAGCGCCGATAGGGGTCACGCCCAGGCGGTTCAACGCCGGGATGAGCGCCTGCTCAAGATAAGCGTCGGTCAGTTTCTCCTGAGGGCCGGACTGCAGATGGTACTTGCGCAATTCGTAATACTCGCGGGAGTTTCCTCCAGCGCCTGCCGTCTGTGCAGCTGCTGCATTCAAGGCAAGCGCCGAGGCCGCCAGTGATGATCCCAAAAATTGACGTCGTTCCAAAGTTGATCTCCTGAGTTTGGTCATAACGATTCTATCTAGGCGTAATATCAAGCTGAGAGCAGGTGAGAATATGGCAGAACCCAAACCAAATCCAAAACCGACCGAAGAAGATATCAACGATCCAAAGCAGCAGGAGCAGAATATGGATCGCGACGGGCGCGAGCGCTACCCGGACGAACAAGCGGACAGTATCGGCTCTGCCGGGCGGAAGTAGGGTATGGCTACGAACCGGCTGGAAATACTAACGCAAATGGTGCGGCAGGACCCGAGTAACACGTTTGCGCGTTACGGCCTGGCAATGGAGCATTCGAACGGCGGAGATCTCGCCAAAGCCGTGGAGGAGTTCGAGACGCTGCTGCGGCAGGATGAGAACTACGCCGCTGCATACTTTCATGGCGGTCAGGCGCTCGAGAAATTAGGCAAAATCGCCGAGGCGCGAGACATGTACGAGAAAGGGATCGAAGCCGCAACACGCAAGGGCGACGCGCATACTCGCGCCGAGATCGAAGCCGCTTTGAACCTGCTTCCGCTCTAGCACGAGGCCCGGATGCTAAACTCAAGTTTGTTGCGGCGGCTGTAGCTCAGTCGGTAGTAGCGCCAGATTGTGGTTCTGGATGTCGTGGGTTCGATTCCCACCAGCCGCCCCAAAGCCCGCCAGCTTCTTTCCTACTTCCGGCCAAATTTTTTCAGCATATCCGGCCAAAACTCTTTTAGCACGTTAGAAGCGGCGTCGACCCCGAGCTGGCTGACGAGCTTTACGCCGGCGTCGGTTGCATTGCGGTTGTCCGGGTAGTAGGACTGTGAGATAGCCACCGCCGTCGAATTCCCAAGAACTTCCGAAAAATTAAATCCGCTGGATCCCGAATCGTTGTGGGTCCAGAAGATCTGCCCGGTGGCATAGCTGATGCGACGGCCGACGCTTCCGCGCCCGCGACGGAAATAGCGAGGGTCCTGATGCAGCAGCGACGGGAAAATTGCCTCAGTCATGTAGTCTCCGATTACAAAGTCCGCATAGGAAGTCCCGAAGTAGCGTGCATATCCAGCGACGCCTTGTCCGAAAGAGGGGCTGGCATCGCTGATCTGCGATTCGCCAGCAAACGCAAACGCCAAAGAAACCGTGCCGCGATCAAAGGCGTCCTGGCTGGCGATCTTGAACTTTTCGCGAGTTGTCAGAGGTTTGTAGTTCTGCAAACACGGCGAGGTCCGGTAGTTCGGAACGATCCCAAAGATACGCTTCGACTCTGTTGGATCTGAAGATGCGCAGGGAGACGATGGATCGGGCCTGACCGCTCCCGGTTGCGGCACTTTCTGCGGAGGCTGCGCATACGAAAGGCCGCAGGCCAATGCTGAAAAGCACACGATGGACGCGACGAGCCGCCGAGCGCGCGGAAGAAGACCGTGGAGCGAGGGGAATAAAGTCATCCCTCTTTTGATGCTCCCGGCCTCTTCGAGTTCCACATATGAGTCCGCGTCAGCGCGCAACAGGCTGCTCGACCGTAGACTGAAGGCTTTCGATGGTCTTTTCCTGAGCCTGAATCTCAACACGCTCCTTTTTGAGGTCCAGGCGAATTCGGGAATACAGATTCATGTAAATATTAGCGATCCAGACAAGTGCAAAAAACGAGATCAAATATCCCCGCCAGTCGGAATACAACAATTTGAATCCTGTGACGAACAAGAAGAAGATTGTGACGTAATGGCTGAAGCAGTATTCACACGTAAAAAGATAGAAGAATTTACGTTTGATGAGGCGATCACACTCCTCGCTGTTCTTCTTGCACCAGTCCCGCGGCTCGCGGAAGACTTCTTCATGTGTTACGGTCCACGCTATGCACGCAACGGGCAGGCCGAGGATAAGTAGAAACGCTATTTGTTCGCCGATTGTCATTCGTCTTGATAAGAGCTATTGCCCGGTATCCTTCTAGATGCGGTTTAGTGGGATTCCATGTCGACTAGGGCTGAGTTGGGCGCCAGGCGACCCACAGGAAAGGATAGATTCCAATTTGTGATGGCCAGCTTACTCCGCCACAACAGGCGTTCTGTCAACCAAATCTTTGCCACCGTGCTGGTAGCTGCTATGGTTTCTGTCGGCTCCGGTGCATGTCAAGGGCGTCAGCGTGGGCAGCGCCACGAGAAAGGCCAAGCCGGGAGATTCGATTCTTATGTGCTTGCCCTGTCGTGGGCTCCTGCGTTTTGCGCCCAGGAAGACAGCAATCGAAGCTCCAGAGAGTGCGATGCGCGACGGCACGTCGGCTTTGTGGTTCATGGGCTGTGGCCGCAAGGCAGCGAGGGGGCTCCATTGGAGTATTGCCGGGGCGTACCGCCTGTTTCGCACGCCATTGTTGAAGACATGCTGAAAATCATGCCGGAACGAAGCCTGATTCAGCACGAATGGCGAGCCCACGGGTCTTGCAGCGGATTGTCCGCACGCGATTATTTCGCGGCCGTAAAGAAGGCGTATTCGCGCGTGGCGGTCCCCCAGCAGTTTGGATATCACGGGCGGCGGATTGACGCGAAGCCGGCTGACGTGGAGCAACTTTTTCAGGCCGCGGGGAGCCTTGGCGATGCGGCTGGAGTTCGTGTGGCATGCAGGGGCGGCGAGCTGACCGAAGTCAGAATCTGCCTGTCCCGCAGCCTGGAGCCGATCCCGTGCTCCAACAACCTCCGCGAGTGCCCCGCGTCACGCGTTCTTGTCAGACCGATTCCCTGATGATGGATGCTCCTGAAAGCGTCAACGAAGGTGGAGGAAAATGCCTGACCGTTTAATGACCGAGCCCCGGCCTACAGGTCCCTGCGCGATGGTGATTTTTGGCGCAGCCGGCGATCTGACCAGGAGGCTGGTAGTTCCAGCACTGTACAACCTGGTGATTTCTAAACTCCTGCCGGAGCAGTTTGCTCTTATTGGCCTCGACTTGGCGGACCGCAGCGACGAGGACTGGCGGCAGTCCCTCAGAGAAATGACTGCGGAGTTTATCAGGGCCGCGGGGCAGGAAGCCAAGCTGGATGAGAACGCCTGGAGCTGGATCTCAACCAGAATGAGCTACCTGCAGGGGGATCTCAATAATCCGGAAACATACGAAGCCCTGAAGGCCAAACTGTCGGAGGTCGACGCAACTTCCGGTACCGGTGCCAACTATTTGTTTTACTTGGCGATAGCGGACCGGTTCTTTGGCCCCGTGGTCGAGCATCTTGGACGATCGGGGCTGGCACAAATAACCGATCACTACTGGCGACGTATCGTTGTAGAGAAGCCCTTCGGACACGATCTTGAATCCGCTCGCGCGTTGAATGCTCAGATTCTGAAAGTGGTGAACGAGAATCAGATCTATCGGATCGATCACTTCCTGGGCAAAGAGACGGTGCAGAACATCATGATGTTCCGATTTGCGAACGGAATGTTCGAGCACCTGTGGAATCGTGACCGTATCGACCACGTCCAGATCACTGTCGCGGAAACGGTCGGAGTAGAAAAGCGAGGCAAGTTCTACGAGCAGACCGGAGGCCTCCGCGACATGGTTCCCAATCACCTCTTTCAGCTCGTCGCGATGACTGCGATGGAGGCTCCCAACTCGTTCAACGCTGATGCCGTGCGCTCAGAGAAGGAGAAAGTAATCGAGGCGATACGAGTCTGCAAGCCGGATGAAGTTTCCTGTGCGGCCGTGAGAGGCCAGTACGGTCCGGGCCAAATTGGCGGGAAAAAAGTTCCGGGATATCGTCAGGAGCCCGATGTCTCTCCCGACTCTCATATCGAGACGTACGTTGCGATGAAACTCACGATTGAGAACTGGCGCTGGGCGGGGGTTCCTTTCTTCATAAGAACCGGGAAACGCATGGCTGCCAGAAAGACTCAGATCGCAATTCGTTTTCGGGGCAGTCCCGCCACCCTGTTTCGGGGAACTCAGGTGCGAGAACCCGCGCCCAACTGGCTTCTACTCCGGATCCAGCCGGACGAGGGCATCGCGCTGGAGTTCGGAGCGAAAATTCCCGGACCGGTGATGAAGCTTGGCGATGTCCGGATGGACTTTAAATACAAGGATTATTTCGGCGCGACCCCGCGCACTGGCTACGAGACATTGCTGTACGACATCATCATAGGAGACGCAACGCTGTTCCAACGGGCTGACAACGTGGAAGCGGGATGGCGGGTCGTACAGCCAGTTCTCGATTTCTGGACGAGCAACACACCAGCCAACTTTCCGAATTACTCAGCCGGGAGCCAGGGTCCGTCTATCGGGGACGAATTGCTGGCTGGCGAGGGGTGCGCCTGGAGACCGATCAACTGAGGGGGTGCCTAGCCCTTCGTGCGGGCCCCCGGTTCCCTGCCCGGCCTTGCCTACGAGAAGTAAGGATTGTCTTTGCTCCAGACGGCAGCGCGCGTACGCAGATACAACGGATCACTAATGGCACAGCAATCCAGGTAAAGGCAGACTCAGCAGGCTGGGCGCGCTGGCGTCGTCCATGAATAACTGGTTGCCGTAGCCATCCACTTCGTACGCCCAGACTTCGCCGCGAGCCGCGCTTTCCATATGCGCGTGTTGGTCCAGCGCCGCCTGGATCTCTCGCGACAGCTTGGCGCATTCGGTTGCGGACGCTATGTCCTTGAGATCGTTCTGGAATTATTCCGCATGCATCATCGGAGCGCCTGAACATGGAATGAATCAGGCCAACTGG